>NZ_WWCX01000060.1:0-37603 GCF_009857655.1 Duganella vulcania | reverse complement strand
TCGTGGCCGCGCTGGCGGTGTTCGTGAATGATACGGCGGCCCCCGAGATCTACACGAATTACCCGACGCGGCCCCTACACGACGCGCTGCCGATGTGCGGCGACGGCGCGGCGGACCAGTGGGACATCGGCGCGCTGGTGCCGGACAACCTGTTCGGCGTGCTGGCGTATGGTTCGCTGCCGTCGGTGCTGATCGGCGTGCTGTGCTTCGGCGCCGCCGTGGCGGTGCAGGACCCGCTGCGCTCGGCCCAGCTCAGCGGCATTTTCGAGGGCATGTACCGCGCGCTGGAATCGCTGGTGAACCGCTTCAACACCTTGCTGCCGGCCGCCGCCTTCGTGCTGGCGGCGGCCGCCACCGCCACGGCCGGGGTCGAAGCCATCATGTTGCTGGGCAGCTTCCTGGCGGCCTTCTTCGTGGCCGCGCTGGCGGTGTGCGCGGCGGCCATCGCGGTCCTGTGCTGGAAGCTGAACAAGTCGCCGTGGCTGGTGATGCTGGCGCTGCGCGAGCCGATCACCGTCTGCCTGTTCTCGCCGGTGGCGGTGGCGGCGGTGCCGGGCTTCATCCAGGGCATGAGCGTGCGGCTGGGCTTCAGCCGCGGCCTGGTGGAGCTGGTCTCGCCGATCGCGCCGGTGTTCCTCAAGGCCGGCGAGGCGATGTTCTTCGCGGTGCTGGCGATCTTCGTCGCCAACCTGTACCACCATCCGCTGGTCGCCGCCGACATCGCCTGGATCTGCGCGCTGTCGTGGACCGCCGCGCTGTGGTCGGTGGGCATCGCCGGCGGCAAGTCGGTGATACTCGGCAGCTTCGTGATGGCCTCGATGAGCCTGCCGCTGGAGGCGGTGCTGCCGGTGTTTATGCTGGTGGAAGTGTTGTGCGAAGGACCACGGAATTTACTTTCCTTTCTTATATCGTCAGCGTTGATTGCCTTGGTTGCGGATGGTCTGTATATTAATAACGAGCAAGTTTCCGAAGCGTGGCAGCCGTCCACGCTCAAGCTCGTCTTCACCCGCAAGCAAGCGCTGTCCGTGTTGTTCCTGTTGTTGATTGCTCTGTTCACAGTGTTTTGCGCCGGCGTGGGCTATGGCCTGCGCAGGGCCTTTTGAAGACTGACTTATGCAACTAATGATGACCTCGATCCCTCGCCGCTGCCTGCTGCTGTGCGCGCTGTTGTGCGCGCTGGCCGGCTGCGGCGCCACGCGCGCGCTGTTCGGTCCCAGCATGGCCTCGCCCAGCTGGAAGACGCTGACCCTGCGCGCCGCCGACGACGCCAACAGCAACAGCGCGGTGGCGGTGGACGTGGTGCTGGTCAAGGACCCGGCCGTGCTCGACGCGCTGCTGGCCATGCCGGCCTCGAAATGGTTCGCCACCCGCGCCGAGCTGCAGCGCACCTTCCCCGAGGCGCTCACCGTCTACCCCTACGAGCTGGTGCCGGCCCAGACGATCAAGTTGAACGATAAAAAATGGAGCGACCAGAAGGCCTGGGCCGCGCTGGTGTTTGCCGGTTACAGCAACGCCGGCGAACACCGCGAACGCCTGCTGCTGAACGCATCGGCATATGTTGTGCAACTGAACGCGCAGGGCTTTAGTGCCAAAGAGCCCAAGGCCGGCGCGGCCCAGTAGATCATGAAAGCGACTCAATGACCGTACCTCAACTTTTACATCGCATCCAGTGGCACGAAGGCATGATGCTGACGCCGCAGCACTTCCAGCAGGAGGGGGCGCGCATCGACGCGCTGCTGGCCTGGCAATCGATGGCGGCCAATCCCTACGGCTGGGGCGTGCGCGAGCTCGTCATCGACGAGGCGCTGCTGACCACGGGCCTGCTGCGCATCCAGCAGCTGGAGGCGATCCTGCCCAACGGCATGGCCGTGACCTACGACAGCGCGCTGGCGCAGGGCCAGCGGCTGGAGCTGGACCTGGCGCCGTGGGCCGAGGCGATGGCGCAGCAGGACCTGGCGGTGTATCTGGTGGTGGGCAACACGCGCTCGCTGCGCCAGCCGGGCCAGCCCGCCATGTTCCGCGGCGTCGAGAGCCCGGCCGTGGAGGACGAGGTGTCGCAGGCGTTGCCGGCCGACGTGCCGCGCATGGCGGTCAACCTGGGGCTGGCGGCCGGGCCGGTGCCGTCGGCGGCCTACACCGCGCTGCGGCTGATGACGGTCAACAAGGGCAACGAGATCGTGCATCGCGGCGCCTACCTGCCGGCCATGCTGGACGTGCCGGCCGCGTCCACCGTGCGCCAGCGCGCGCAGCACCTGGTCACGCAGATGCGCAACAAGGCGGTGTTCCTGGCGCGCCAGACCGCGCAGCCGTCGTCGCGCACCGAGGACCGCATCAACCTGCTGGAGCAGAAGGCCCGGCTGTCGAGCCTGATCCTCAACCTGCCGGTGCTGGAAGCCCTGCTGCGCAGCCCGTCCGTGCATCCGCTGCCGCTGTACCTGGCGCTGTGCGCGCAGCTGGGCCCGCTGGCGACGCTGCGTCCCGGCGCCGTGCCCATCATGCCGCCGGCCTACGACCACGCGGACACCGCCCCGGCCTTCGACGCCGTGCTGAGCGCGCTGGCCGACCTGGTGGGCGAGGTCAGCCAGGAGTGGAAGACCTGCGTGTTTGGCTACGACGGCCAGGCGTTCTCGCTGGCGATGCAGGCCGAGTGGCTGGGCGCGCGGCTGGTGGTGGGCCTGCGCGGCCAGCCCGAGCGCGAGGCCACGCAATGGATGGCCGGCGCGGTGATCGGCTCGCAGACGGTGTGGACCTCGCTGACCGACCGCCGCGTGCTGGGCGCGCCGCGCAGCCGCATCGACGCCGCGCCCGAGCTGGGCCTGCGCGCCAGCGCCGGCTACACCTTGTTCAGCGTGGAAGTGTCGGACGAATTCATCGTGGCCGGCCAGGCTTTATTGATCAGCAACGCCAACGAAAGCCTGCAGACGCAGCGTCCGCAGGAAGTGGTGTTGTTCATAAAGGGATGATGCCGTGAGCATGCTATCGAAAAATGCAAGCAACGCGTCGCCGCCGCCGGCCTGGAGCGGCGGCGCCGGCGAGGGCGTGGACCTGGCGTCGGTGCAGTTCCGCGACTTTTACGACATGCTGTCGCGCTCGGCGCAGGCGGCCACGCGGGTGGCCGAGGGCGAGGCCAATGCCGCGGCCGAGGCGCTCAGCCGCCAGCTGTGCCAGCTGATCGAGCTGCAGTCGCTGGAGGCGCGCCGCATCGTCGGCAAGGCCGGCATCGAGGCCGAGGTGCAGGGCCGCTTCCTCAAGGCCGCGCTGGCCGACGAGGTGATGCTCAACACCGAATGGGCCGGGCGCGGCTACTGGCGCCACGTGCTGGTCGAGACCACGCTGTTCAAGTCCAGCTTTGCCGGCGAGCGCGTGTTCGACGACCTCGACCAGCTGCTGCGCGAGCGCGAGGCGGCGCGCCGCAACGTCGGCCGCCTGTATCTGTATCTGCTGTCGCTGGGCTTCCAGGGCCGTTACCGCGGCCAGAAGCAGGACAAGATCGCCGAGTACCGGCGCGAGCTGTTCCAGTTCGTGTACCAGCGCCCGGCCGACCTGCAGGGGCGCGACCGCACGCTGTCCGAGCAGCCGTACGCCAGCACGCTGTCGCACCTGGCGGCGCGGCGCCTGCCCAAGTTCAACCGCAGCGGCATCATGTTCGTGCTGGCGCTGCTGATCCTGCTGGGGCTGTCCGAAGTGCTGTGGCTGTGGCAATCGTGGCCGATCCGCGCCGCGCTGGCCACGACCGTGTGATTAAACCAAACAGGATGAGCGCATAGTGTTCAACTTCTTGTCAGATAACACGGCCATCGCCACCTTGCTGGTGCTGACGCTGCTCGTCATGCTGCTGTTCGCCATCGTCATCTGGGCGGCGATGAAGGGCGCGGAAAAGGCCGACAAGCCGGCCGACCAGAAACCGCGCCAGATCAGCACCGACTCGCTCAAGCAATCGTTCCGGGTGGCGGTGGAGCTGATCGAAAACAATATCGCCGCGCGCTCGGAACGCTACAGCCTGGCGTGGACGCTGGTGCTCAACGAGGGCGGCGCCGGGCGCGAACTGCCGCTGCTGCAGTCGGGGCTGCAAAGCGCGCTCAGCGCGGACAGCACGCTGACCGCCGGCGCCCAGGGCATCGCCTGGAACTTCTTCGACCAGGGCATCGCGGTGCAGCTGCACTCGGACTCGCTGGGCACGCCCGACGCCGACGCGGCCGGCGCCAACGCCATGGCCAACACCACCTGGGACGACTTCCTCGGCCTGTGCCGCAACTACCGGCCGGACCGGCCCTTCGATTCCATCGTGGTGGCGCTGCCGGCCAGCGCGCTGCTCGACGTCGAGGGCGCCGGCCAGCTGGACCTGGCCGCGCGCGCCAAGGCCATCCACCGCCGCCTGTGGCTGGCGCAGAACCGGCTGGCGCTGCGCTTCCCGATCTACCTGGCGATCAGCGATTGCGAAACCATCCCCGGCTTCGCCCGCTTCGCGGCGGCCTTGCCGGAACCGCTGCGCCGTTCGATGCTGGGCTGGTCCTCGCCGCACGAGCTGGTGGCGCCGTTCCAGGGGCTGTGGATCGACACCGCGATGAACGAGATCGGCCGCACGCTGTCCGACAGCTGTGCCGAGCTGTGCGCGCTGGAGCCGTCCGACGCCGACAGCAGCGAGTATTTCCTGCTGCCGAACCAGGTCGAACGCCTGCGCGCCGGCCTGAAAATGTTCGCCGAAGAATTGATGCGGCCCAGCGCCTACCACGAGCCCTTCCTGCTGCGCGGCATCTACCTGACCGGCGATTGCAGCGATGAAGCGGCGCTGCTGGGCGCCGGCCAGGCGCCGGCCGACGGCACCGGTGCAATGACGGCCGAGCCGGCGCCGGACGCCTTGCCCGAGCGGACCGAGCCGTCGCTGTCCGCCGACGCGCCCGCCTATCGGCCGGGCCGCGACAGCGCGGTGCCGGCCTTCCTGCGCGATATCTTCGAACGCAAGATCTTTGCCGAGGCCGGGCTGGTGCGCTCGTCGTCGGTGCACAGCATGCGCCGTCCTGGCATGCACCGCGCGGCGCGCTGGGCCGCCGTCGGGGTGCCGGCGGTGTGGGTGCTGGGGCTGGTGTTCGCCACCGTCCGCTTGCACGGACTGGGCACCGAAGTGGTGACGGCGCTGCAATCGCTGAGCCACGACGACGTGCTGAGCGAGACGGTCAAGCGCAACCATCTTTCCTCTCAACGGCTGGACCAGCGGGGCGCGCTCGATGCGCTGGACAATATCGGCAAGATCGCCAATGCCCGCCTGTGGTCGCCGTTCATGCCAGGCTCGTGGCAATGGTTCGACGATTTGCCGGTCCGGGTGCAGCGGCGCATGGAAAGCGGCTTCGCCGAAACCGCCTTCGACCCGTTGCAGCAGGCGGTCTACACCAGCGCCGGCGCGCTGTCCGGCAGGCCGTATGACAAGGCTTCGGGCGCCCTGGCCGGCAGGTACTGCGCGCCGCCGCGCGGGGCCAGGCAGCTCGGCGCGCCGCCGGCCGTGGGGCTGGATGTGACCAACACGCAGGAATACGACGCGCTGCGGATGTATGTGGAGGACGTCGCGCAGCTTGAGAAAGTGGTGCAGGCGATGCAGCGGCTCAGTTCACCCGGCAACAAGGCGCCGTCCGGCGACGACCTGGGTCTGGTGGTGGAAGAGTTGCTGCACCAGCGGGTGAGCGGCAACCTGACGCGCATCGCCACGCTGTTCCGTACGGTGGCCGCGACCAAGCCGCCGCTGGAGATCGCGCCGGTCCAGGATGCGCTGGCCTGTTCGTTCGGGCTGGGAGTCAAGGCGGTGTCGAGCCGGCTGTTCCAGAACAACGGTTTGTACCTGGCCGAACAGAGCATCAACGACAGCCTGACCACGCTGTACCAGGGCGACCCCAATGCCGAGGCCAACCTGGTGCCCTGGGAGGCGCTGCGCAAGGCCCTGCACGCGCAGGAAGCCTTCCTGATGACGGGCACCGGCGGCTGGATGCGGGGTGAAAAACTCGACCTCGGTCCGGGCTGGTCGCAGCTGTTGCAGCAGGCCGGCAGCATGTCGCTGCTGGGGAACAAGGCCGTCGAGGACGCGCGCGCCCAGACCGAGGAAGGCTTCCGCCGGTTCATCGCGCAGTGGGACGCGCCCATGACCGATGAGAACCACGCGCTGGGGCTGAGCCAGGGACTGGAGTGGGTGGATGCCAAGTCCTCGTGGAACTTCGCGCCGGACCGGCGGGCGCTGCTCGACGCGCTCAACCTCCTGCTGTCGCAGCCGTTCATGAAGTCCAGCCACGCCGGCCGCCTGCCGGAAGTGCCGGCCGGCGCCACCGTCAGCTGGGACGGCGCGCGGCTGGACCAGGTGCTGGCGCTGGCCGACACGCGCAAGCGGGTGCAGACCGAGCTGCTGCCGAAGTTCCCGGTCATGATGCAGGGCCCGGCCGCGCGCCTGACCGACGCCGCGCTGGCCGACACCGCGCGCGACATCCTGGCGCAGGCCTACCTGGTGTCGGCGCGCGACACGCCGTCCCCGGTCAACGAGGCCGACCATGCCAAGGCCCTGCGGGTGCGCGCCTGGCTGCAGGAGAACGGCGGCGCCACGGTGGCGGCGCATCTGTCGGCGGTGCTGACGCAGGACGCGCTGAGCCGCCTGCGGCAGCTTGACGATACGCTGGTGCGCGCCGACCTGTTCGTGCCGCGCGACCGCGGCTTCAGCTCCTGGAACGGCGCCAAGGGGCCGCTGCTGGACGCCTTCGGCGCCTCCGACGCGGGCGGCCTGCAAGCCTATGTCGCCCAGCAGACCGCCTTCATCGAGGCCGCCGGCAAGAGCGCGGAAGCGCTGCTGCTGCAATTGGGCGGCGCCGGCGCCGACAATCCGTCGGTGCTGCGCTGGAAGGTCACGGTGGCCGACCTGGGCCGCTACAAGCTGAAGAGCCCGAGCAGCAGCCTGACCGCGCTGGAGCAGTTCATCCTGTCCGGCGCGGCCGACCTGAGCATCGACAACTGCCTCGACAAGCTGTCGGCGCGCGCGGCGCAGCGCCGCGCCGGCGACCTGTTCGCCGAGCGCATGCAGGGATTGCAGGCCGGGCTGTACTCGCGCTGCCGCGAGCTGACGCAGACCCGCTACCAGGACACCTGGACCCGCTTTGCCGACGCCTTCAACGCCGGCCTGGCCAACCGCGCGCCGTTCCGCGCGCTGGCGGCCGACGCCGGCAAGGGCGACCGGGTGCCGGCCGACGTCGAGGAGGTGGGCGCGGTGCTCAAGCTGTTCGACCAGGCCCATGCGCTGGCGCTGGCCTCCGACCGCGACCCGACGCGGCCGTCGCCGGCCAGCACGGTGCGCAAGGTCGACGAGCAGATGCAGAAGGTGCGCGAGTTCCTGGCGCCGCTGTATCCGAGCGAGGAAGGGCAGGCCGCCGGGCTGGACGTGCTGGTGGAGTTCCGCGCCAACAGCGCCGCCGAAAGCGAGGGCAACCAGATCATCGACTGGTCGCTGGCCATCGGCGGCCACACCGTGCACCAGCGCGAGGCCCCGCACGCGCTGCGCTGGGAGCCGGGCTTGCCGCTGGTGCTGACCTTGCGCGTGGCGCAGGACGGCCCGGCCATCCCGAAAGCCGAGCCCGGCCATCCCGGCATGGCGGTGGACGGCCGCACCGTCAGCTACCGCTTCGACGATCCGTGGGCGCTGTTCAGCTTTGTGTCGGCCTACCGCGAAACCGACGCAGGATCGGCTGCGGCGTCGGGCGCGCGCTCGCAGCTGTTGAAATTCGAATTCCCGATGAGCGCGGTCGGCGACGGCCGCATCCAGACCCGCGACAGCCGCGCCAGGGTGTACGTGCGGCTGACCGTCAGCGCTGCCGGCAAGCGCACACCGCTGGTGTGGCCGCCGGTGTTTCCAGTCAAGGCGCCGGCCTGGTAGGCCGGTTTGAACGAGGTATTGCCATGTCATCCCTGCCCCCACTCGTGCGAGTTGCCCTGTTCGGCAGCTTCCATCGCGGCTTCCACGTGCTGAGCGAACTGCTCAAGGGGCCGCTGGCGCAGCGCGTGCGCGTGGTGGGCGTGGCCACCGACGACGTGGACTCGGACCATGTCAGCCGCGGGCGCCGGGTCTGGGCCTATCCGCACAGCCTGGCGGAGGAAACCATGGTGGAACAGCTGGCGCTGTCGCACGGCATCGTGCCGTACAAGGGCCGCGTCAAGACGGACGAGTTCTTCAACCTGTACGACCGGCAGTGGCAGCCCGACCTGTGCATCAGCGCCACCTTCGGCCAGCGCATCGACGCGCGCCTGTTCGACTGGCCGCGGCTGGGCTTCTACAACCTGCATCCCTGCATCGACGACGGCTGGCCGTCGCACTACGCCGGCCCCAATCCCTTCCAGGCCTTGCTGGACAACGGCTCCGACCATGTGGTGATCGCCATGCACCAGATCGACGAAGGCTTCGACACCGGCCCGCTGCTGGCCCTGTCCGAGAAAATCTACGTGCCCTACGGCGCCACGGTGGTGGACCTGCACAAGCTGACGTCGCCGCTTGCCGCGAAGTTTTTTGCGCGCGAGCTCGCCAAGATGCTACCGTAGGCGGAGCGGCGCATGGCGACCATAAAAAGCAATCTGCGCAACCTGGTCGACAAGGCGCGCCTGCTGATTTCCGATGAGCGAACACCCAGTACTCCGAACCCGACCGCCCCTATGAACGCACCCAGCCTGCCGATACCGCTTTCCCTGATGAGCATCGAGCACCAGGAGGAACTGGAGCTCTTGCTCAAGCCCATCACCGAGGACCAGCCCTGCGGCCCGGCGTTGCGCTACGATCCGATCTTCACCGAGATCCGGCTGGCGCGCGAGGAGGACGATCCCAGCCTGCCGATGCGGCAGTGGGAGCGGCCGCTGCAGAAGGCCGACTGGCCGCTGATCGAGGCGCGCTGCAAGACCATGCTGGCGACCCGCTCCAAGGATTTGCAGATCGCCGCCTGGCTGCTGGAGGCGTGGACGCGGCAGCACGGCATCGACGGCATGTATCGCGGCCTGAGCCTGGTGGACCGGCTGCTGCGCCAATACTGGGAAGGCTTGCATCCGGTGATCCAGGACGGCGACGCCGACGCCCGCGTGGCGCCGCTGGAGTGGATCAACGAATCGTTCGCGGTGACGGTGCGGGTGCATGTGCCGCTGCTGAAGATCAACGGCCGCAAGCCGCCGGCGCAGACCCTGGTCGACTGGGAGCGCATGACGGCGCGCGAACTGGCCGGCCACCCGGCCGAGCCGCGCCCGCCCGCCGACGCCGAGGCGCCGCTGACTCGCGCCGAAGTGATCGCTTACGCCCACCAGCGGCTGGGGCGGGAGCTGGCCCAGCGGCTGCA
Organism: Duganella vulcania; assembly: GCF_009857655.1. Lineage (NCBI taxonomy): Bacteria > Pseudomonadati > Pseudomonadota > Betaproteobacteria > Burkholderiales > Oxalobacteraceae > Duganella > Duganella vulcania. The sequence goes on along the minus strand of NZ_WWCX01000060.1, from coordinate 28,268 downwards.
GGTGGTGCAGCGCTGCCTGAACTGCCTGGAGACCATGCTGGCCTTCGTCGACCTGCAACTGGGTGCGCAGGCGCCGAACCTGTCTAAACTGAAGGGAACGCTGGTGGCGCTGGAGCGCGTGCTGCAACAGCTGGTTCCCGAGCAAAAGGAAGAAGAGATGACGACGCCCGAAGCGCCGCAAGGCAAGGAGGAAACGAGCAGCGCGGCCGCGCCGCCGGTGGCGGTCAAGTCCGGCTGGAAGAACCGCGACGAGGCGTATGCCACGCTGGAGGCGTTGGCCGATTACCTGAGCCTGGTGGAACCGCACAGCCCGACGCCATACCTGCTGCGGCGCGCCGTCAACTGGGGCCGCATGCCGCTGCCCGAACTGATGGCCGAAATTATCCGCGAGGAGGGCGACTTGAACCGTCTGGTGAATATGCTGGGCTTGCGTGAATGACGTCTCAGCGCAGCTGGTAGAGCGAGGTGGAATGGTCTTGCAAGGCGTTTTCCGTGCACAACACGTAGGTCGATGCGCAAGCCAGGCCGAGCAACAACGCGCCAAAGGCGATGTGGAGATAGCGTGCCATGACAGACTCCGGTGGGGATGGGACTACCAATGCGTCCAGAATATCCCAAGGGAGGTCAGACGGGCATCAGCCGAATGTCCGATACTTTGTAGGACAACTGCCCGTCTTCTATCTTTGCACCAACTTTATTTGGTTTTCCAGACGACGATGGCGTCGGCCGGCGCGGTGTCCGTGGCGTTCGACACTTCCAGCCAGTGCTGCAGCAGTTCCGGTTGTTTCAGCTGGATGCCGGAGCCGTCGATGTAGCCGATCTGCTCGACCATCTTCGGGTCCATCTTGGCCTTGGACACGGTCGGCGCGCTGGCCACCATGCGGTCGTAGGCCTTGCGCGCCTTGTTTTCCCACTTGTGCAGGCTGGTCTCGTCGAAGCGGTTGGCCTCGAAGAAGACGGTCAGCGAGCCATCCGGATTGCCATAGCCGACGATGCCGGCGCCTTTGCGGATGGTGGTGGAGCTGCTCACGTCAAACAACGCGGTCGGCACAAACACGGCCGCGCGTCCGTTGATGTCGGGACAGCCGACCGGCGTGTCCTTGCTATAGGTACTGACTTCGTGCAGGGGTGTTCTCTCGTGGGACATGGCTGGGCTTAATCTTGAAAGGGGAGGCGTTGCATGCGAATGCACAGACGTTCATTGTAGCGCCAAACAAGTTCCACGGGGCAACAACCACAATAAAATTTTGTAACGCCGGCGTGGCGGTTAACTGGCTAGCTGCCATCCTCGACCGGCTCGAACACCACCCTGGCTTCGTTGCTCCAGCTCTTGTCATGGACGGGCGCGATGTAGCCATGGCGGTCGGCCTGGAGTGGCAGCTTCAACGTGCGGTCGGCCTCCACCAGCGTGGCCGAGCGCAGCTTGAGCGGCTCAGGAAAATCCACGGCGATCTTGCCGGAATGGCAGAGGCCTCCGGCCAGCTGGAACGTCGACCTGATCAGGAACGGCATGTCGTCCTTGTCCAATACCCACAGCATTTCGCACTCCATCCGCAGGTCGCCCAGGCGCCGCGTGGATGGCGGCAGGCCGGGGGTGCGCACCGACGGTTTGAACGCCGCCGCGCCAGCCTTGGCCGAGACCACCAGGTCCGCCCGCCCGTCATCGATGGCGGGCTTCTTCTCCAGATGGAAATAGCCTTGCGGATCGAGCGCGATCGGCTGTTCGGCGGCGTTGCCGACCAGGCGCAGCGTGAGGTCCTTGCCGGGCGGCTTGGACAGCAGCCGGAAGCCGGGATCGGCCTGCGGCGCCAGCTCCTTGAAGCGCTCGGCGACCGACAGCGCGCGCACGAAAGACTGGTAGGACTTGTGCTCGGGATTCTTGAAACCGACGATGTTGACTTCCTGCTCGGGCGCCGTCTGCGCCGTTGCTAGATTGCTGAGGAATAGGGTGCCGAGAAGTGCGGTGGTCCAGTTCATTTTAGTTCCGGTGGATTTACCCAAAGCGCAGGGATTTGTCCATGGTACACCATTAACTTTTAAGCAACCATAAAATGGCGGTCTTGTTGCTAAGCCAAAAGGGTTTAAATAGTTTAGCTCGTTATCGCATTGCGCCTGGGGGGTGATCAGTTCACAATACATTCAAGCTAGCAACGGATGAGGAGCCCGCATGCTGACCATCGATGGCCCATGGATCAATCCCTGGCACGCCGGCCTGGTCGCCGCCGTCCTCTTCTGCAGCGTGACGCAGTTGCTGCTGACCCGCTCCGATCCCGACAGCCAGCACATGTTCCGCAACAACCTGCTGTTCGGCGGCCTGTGCCTGATCCTCAGCCTCTCCAGCAAGCTCATGATCGACATGGACCAGCGCCAGGCCGCCGGCCTGTTTGAAAGCGCCTCCATGCTCGGCTTCGGGCTGCTGCTGATACGCATCCTGGGCCTGACCGCCTTCCGCGTGCTGCTGCCGGCCCTGCGCATGCACCCGCCGCGCATCATGGAAGACATCCTGCTGGTGATCACCTACATCGTCTGGGGCCTGGTGTGGCTGCGCGTGGCCGGCCTGGACTTGAGCGGACTGGTCACCACGTCGGCGGTCATCACCGGCGTGGTCGCCTTCTCGATGCAGGAAACGCTGGGCAATATCCTGGGCGGACTCGCGCTCCAGTTCGACAACTCGGTCCGCATCGGCGACTGGATCAAGGTCGACGACGTGCGCGGCAAGGTGGTGGAGGTGCATTGGCGGCATACGGCGGTGCACACCAACAACGGCAACCTGATCGTCATTCCCAACAGCGTGCTGATGAAATCGAAGGTCGAGGTGTACAGCCGCGAGAGCAAGCCGGAGTTCCGGCGCTGGGTGCATTTCTGGATCGAGGACGCGGTGCCGCCGCAGCAAGTCATCGCCACTGTCCAGACGGCGCTGCGGCAGACCCATATCGAACATATCTCGGCGGTGCGGCCGCCCGAGTGCATCGTCACCGATTACCGCGAAGGCCTGATCCAGTACGCGGTGCGCTATTGGCTCACCAATCCGGCCCACGACGACGGCACCGATTCGGCCGTGCGCATCCATTTCTACAGCGCGCTGCAGCGGCAAAGCCTGTCGCTCGCCCATCCTTGCATGGACGTCCGCCTGAACGCGGATTCGGAGCGGCGCTCGAACGCCAGGCAGTCGCTGGAAATTGATGCGCGCAAAAAAGCGCTGGGCAAGGTGGCGCTGTTCTCCAGCCTCACCGACGAGGAGCTGGGCAAGCTCGCCAAGGCGCTGCGCAACACGCCGTTCGTCAAGGACGACATCATCACCCGGCAGGGCGCGGTGGCGCATTGGCTGTATCTGCTGGCCGGCGGCGAGGCCGACGTGTGGTTCGAGGCGGAGGGGCGGGAGCGCGTCCATTGCGCCACGCTCACCGCGGGCGACGTGTTCGGCGAGATCGGCCTGCTGACCGGCGCGCCACGCCGCGCCACCGTCACCGCCCGGACCGACGTGCTGTGCTACCGGCTGGACAAGGAGAATTTTGAAACCATCCTGCAAGAGCGTCCCGAACTGGCGGACGAATTCGCCCACGTGCTCAGCGACCGCAGCGAAGGCCTGAGCGCCGTCCGCAGCCATCAGGCGGAACCCGAGCAAGTACAGCAAGCTAACTACCTGGAAGGCATACGGCGGTTCTTCAGGCTGCACTGAAGCATGCCTGATCACCGCCCAGTTGGCCGTGGCTACATTATTACCGGTAAATCTCTAACCGCAGCGTTGCCCACGTCTACGGTAACGACCCGCTCGCGTGCGGCCTCTTCACGGCCAGAGGCAAGCAGGTGCTGTTTGAGCTTCTCTTTGGCTTGAACTGCATCTCGTGCCACAACCAAGAATTCGTCCGGTTTGCGCTGCTCTTTTGCGGTGGCTTGCACCGTGGCGTGGAATCGGATGAGCTGACGGGTGTCAATTAGGTATTGCAGCAGAACTTCGTTGATACGGGTCTGCCAGCCGGGACCGAAAGCCTTGAATGCGTCCAGCACCAGACTGTCAAACCGGATGCTCGTGGGTACCTTGGTCACATTCAGTGCTGGCCGTCCCCGTGGGCGTCGAGCTGGCTGGAGTTTTCCTAATTCGGCGCCGGTAGCTGGCGGGTTGTCAGGATCGGATAGCGCAGCCTTGGTAATTGCGGCATCCTCTTCCTCTGTCGGCATGATGAGCGTAAGGGCCTTGGCCTTGCGAGCGATTGCACGACGGGTGTCTTCGTCCAACTGCGGTGTCCTTGTTGAGCGCTTCATCGTTGCCGGTGCGGTGGCCTTCACCGCCTGGTCATTTATTGGCTTCGACATAATTTCTTACCTCTTTAGCGTTTGCTTTCCGTAGACTGATAATTCTTCGTCCGTTGTCGCGGTCCACAAATATCACACAGTACAGTTTATTTTCGATGGCTCCGAAGGCTCTATACCTGTCCTCGCCGTAATCTTCTCTATCGTCCAGCTCTTCCATCGCAGTATCCCAATCGAGAAGGGCAGCATCCGCCAGCGAAACGCCATGTTTCTGCCGGTTGATGCGGTCTTTGTCGGGATCCCATGTGATCTGCATTGAATTATTGTATGTACATAAAAAATACAGGTCAATCTTTTTATGTATATACAATAATTTAGGTTGGGGCAGTGCGAAGCCGATGGAGCCCGGCGCAGCTGGTCGAGAGGCTAATGAGAAAGGCGGAGCGGTGCATCTGCCAAAGTTTGGAAGACTATGTTCCGACAAAAGGAAAAGGGCTACAAGCCAAAACTTGTAACCCTCTGATTTTCCTACGTATTCTGTGGGGTGGCTGATGGGGCTCGAACCCACGACAACAGGAATCACAATCCTGGACTCTACCAACTGAGCTACAGCCACCACTGATTTACTTCGCTTTGTCTACTGTTTCGTAGACAGGTGCCGAATTATACAAGCCAGTTTTGAATCCTGCAAATCTAAATGCAAAGTTTTTTTCAAAATATTCCGGCTTGCTTAAACATCAACCTTTTCTACCGGCGGATGCAGGCCCAGCAGATTGGCGAAGGCGGGCGCCAGCGCGCTCACGTCCGCCGTCGTGTAGCCGCGCAGGGAGGCGGGGGCCTCGCCGTCGCCGCGCGCCGGATGCAGCAGGCCGCCGGCGTCCAGCAGGCGCACCAGCTGGCGCGCCACGGCGTCGCCGGTATCGATCAGCGTCACGTCCGGGTGGCCGTGGCCGCGCAGCACGCGTTCGATGCCGGCCTGGACGAAGGGATAGTGGGTGCAGCCCAGCACCAGCGTGTCGGCGCCCTGGTCCAGCAGCGGCGCCACGTATTGCTCCAGCAGCGCGGCGATGGCCGGGGTGTCCAGGTCGCCCAGTTCGATCTGGTCGACCAGGCCCACGCACGGCTGCAGCAGGAACTCGGCCCGCGTGGCGGCGCTGATCTGCTCGCGCAGTTGCAGGAACTTGTCGCCCTTGAGCGTGCGCGCCGTCGCCAGCACGCCCACCTTGCCGCTGCGCGTGATGGCGGCGGCCGGCTTCAGGCCGGGCTCGACGCCGACCACCGGCAGCTCGGGATAACGCGCCCGCACCGCCTTGATGGCGGCCACGGTCGCGGTGTTGCAGGCCACCACCAGCGCCTTGGCGCCGCGCTCCAGCAGGAAGGCGGCCACCAGCAGCGCGCGGTCGACCACGTACTGCTCGGTCTTTTCGCCGTACGGCGCATGGCCGGAATCGGCGAAGTAGATCAAGTCCTCGGCCGGCAGCTGCGCCCGGATGTGGCGCAGCACCGACAGCCCGCCCACGCCGGAATCGTAGACGCCGATGGGGGCAGCGGGAGAGCGGGCGCCTTGCATCAGGCGGTTACGACTGGAACGTTCAGCGCCTCGATCTTGGCTTTCCATTCCTTCGGACCGGTTTCATGCACCGAGGTGCCGGCGGCGTCGACCGCCACCGTCACCGGCATGTCGACCACGTCGAACTCGTAGATCGCTTCCATGCCCATGTCGGCGAAGCCCAGCACCTTGGCGCCCTTGATCGCCTTCGACACCAGGTAGGCCGAGCCGCCAACCGCCATCAGGTAGGCCGACTGGTGCTTCTTGATCGACTCGATGGCGACCGGGCCGCGCTCGGCCTTGCCGATCATCGCGATCAGGCCGGTTTTCTCCAGCATCATGTCGGTGAACTTGTCCATGCGGGTGGCGGTGGTCGGGCCGGCTGGACCCACCACTTCGTCACGCACCGGATCGACCGGGCCGACGTAGTAGATCACGCGGTTCTTGAAGTCCACCGGCAGTTCCTCGCCCTTGGCCAGCATGTCCTGGATGCGCTTGTGCGCGGCGTCGCGGCCGGTCAGCATCTTGCCGTTCAACAGCAGGGTCTGGCCCGGCTTCCACGAAGCGACTTCTTCCTTGGTCAGCGTGTTCAGGTCGACGCGCTTGGACTTTTCGGTGTCCGGCGCCCAGCTCACGTCAGGCCAGGTCGACAGCGGAGGCGGCGTCATGTAGGCAGGGCCCGAGCCGTCCAGCACGAAGTGGCCGTGGCGGGTGGCGGCGCAGTTCGGGATCATCGCGACCGGCTTGGATGCGGCGTGGGTCGGGTAGGTCATGATCTTCACGTCCAGCACGGTCGTCAGGCCGCCCAGGCCTTGCGCGCCGATGCCCAGCGCGTTGATGCGGTCGCACAGTTCGATACGCAGCTCTTCCAGCTTGTTCTGCGGGCCGCGCTGCTTGAGCTCGTACATGTCGATGTCTTCCATCAGCACTTCCTTCGCCATCAGCATCGCCTTCTCGGCGGTGCCGCCGATGCCGATGCCCAGCATGCCAGGCGGGCACCAGCCGGCGCCCATGGTCGGCACGGTCTTCAGCACCCAGTCGATCAGCGAATCGGAAGGATTCATCATGACCATCTTGGATTTGTTTTCCGAGCCGCCGCCCTTGGCAGCGACCTTGACGTCGACGGTGTTGCCCTCGACCAGTTCCATGTGGACCACGGCCGGCGTGTTGTCCTTGGTGTTCTTGCGGTCGAAGTGCGGATCGGCCACGATGGAGGCGCGCAGCTTGTTGTCATCGTAGTTGTAGGCGCGGCGCACGCCCTCGTTGACGGCGTCGGTGACGGTGCCGGTGAAACCCTCGAAGCGCACGCCCATGCCGATCTTCAGGAAGACGTTGACGATGCCGGTGTCCTGGCAGATCGGACGCTTGCCTTCGGCGCACATGCGCGAGTTGGTCAGGATCTGCGCGATCGCGTCCTTCGCGGCCGGGCTTTGCTCGGCATCATAGGCGCGCGCCAGGTGCTGGATATAGTCGGCTGGGTGGTAGTAGCTGATGTACTGGAGCGCGGCTGCAACGGATTCAATCAGGTCTTCTTGCTTTATGATGGTCATGATGTTCTCGCGAGGGTTAATGGGATTCGTTATGGGTGAGGGTGGTGATGCGGTCGGTGTAGGAGATCGCCAATGCCGACAGCAGGAACACCGCGTGGATGCCGGTTTGAGCGATCAGCGTCTTTTCATCGTAGACGCTGGCGTTGATGAAGGTCTTCAGCAAATGGATGGACGAGATGCCGATGATGGCCATCGCCAGCTTGGTCTTCAGTACGGAGGCGTTCACGTGCGACAGCCATTCCGGCTGGTCCGGATGGGTATCGAGATTCATGCGCGAGACAAAGGTCTCGTAGCCGCCGATGATGACCATCACCAGCAGATTGGAAATCATGACGACGTCGATCAGGCCGAGCACGACCAGCATGATGGTGGTTTCGTTGAGCTTTGCCGGTACTGGCGCGCCGGGCACGGCAACAGCTTGGAAGATATGCTGCAGCGCGGCCTCATTGCCCAGCACCGCGCCGATCAAGTCTTTCAGTTCGACCCAGAAATGAAACACATAGACGCACTGCGCCAGGATCAAGCCCAGATACAGCGGCAACTGCAGCCAGCGCGTCATGAAGATAAAAGCGGGCAGCGGACGCAGTTTCGGTGGGGGCGTGGTCATTACGGCGGAACTCCTTGAATTGGTGCAGACTAACGGGATGGCGACATTTTACACGTGCTGCTCAGCAATCGCAGCGGGGAGATACGGCGTATGGCTTTAGAAATATTGGTAAAATTACATAGAGCACCGCATCCTCCGCCGGGGACGTCCAATCTGTAAGGGCTCAGTAAGCGATGAAGTTTATGTTTATGACAAACGACTACAAACTCTGGAGACAAGTATGAGCAGCACTACCCAGCAAGGACCGCAAGAATCCCGCATCTTCACGCCACCGGCGGCGTTTGCAGCACAAGCCACCGTAGCCGGCATGGATGCCTACAACGCATTGTGCGCGGAGGCGGCGGCCGACTACGAAGGCTTCTGGTCGCGCCTGGCGAAGGAAAACCTGGTGTGGCAGAAGCCGTTCACCAAGGTCCTGAACGAAGACGACGCGCCGTTCTACAAATGGTTTGAAGACGGCCACCTGAACGTCTCCTACAACTGCCTGGACCGCAATCTGCAGAACGGCAACGCCGACAAGACCGCCATCATCTTTGAAGCGGACGACGGCAAGTCGGTGCACGTGAGCTACAAGGAGCTGCACGAGAAGGTCTGCAAATTCGCCAACGGCCTGAAATCGCGCGGCATCAAGAAGGGCGACCGCGTCATCATCTACATGTCGATGTCGGTTGAAGGCGTGGCCGCGATGCAGGCTTGCGCGCGCATCGGCGCCACGCACTCGGTGGTGTTCGGCGGCTTCTCCGCCAAATCGCTGCAGGAGCGCATCATTGACGCCGGCGCGGTGGCCGTCATCACCGCCGACGAGCAACTGCGCGGCGGCAAAAGCCTGCCGTTGAAAGCCATCGTCGACGAAGCGCTGGCGCTGGGCGGCTGCGACACCATCAAGGATGTGATCGTCTACAAACGCACCGGCGGCAACATCAACTTCCAGGCGGGGCGCGACCTGTGGCTGCACGACCTGGTTGCCAACCAATCGTCGGTATGCGAGCCGGAGTGGGTCGATGCCGAGCATCCGCTGTTCATCCTGTACACGTCCGGCTCGACCGGCACGCCGAAGGGTGTGCAGCATTCGAGCGGCGGCTATCTGCTGTGGGCCGCGCTGACGATGAAGTGGTCGTTCGACATCAAGCCGGACGACGTGTACTGGTGCACGGCCGACATCGGCTGGGTAACGGGCCACAGCTACATCGCCTACGGCCCGACGGCGGTGGGCGCGACGCAAGTGGTGTTCGAAGGCGTGCCGACCTATCCGAACGCCGGCCGTTTCTGGGACACCATCGCCAAGCACAAGGTCAGCATCTTCTACACCGCGCCGACCGCGATCCGTTCGCTGATCAAGGCGTCGGACGTGGATGCGAAAGTGCATCCGAAGAATTACGACCTGTCGTCGCTGCGTTTGCTGGGCACGGTGGGCGAGCCGATCAATCCTGAAGCGTGGATGTGGTACTACACGCAGGTGGGCGGCGAGAAGTGCCCGATCGTCGATACCTTCTGGCAGACCGAGACCGGTGGCCACATGATCACGCCGCTGCCGGGCGCGACGCCGATGGTGCCGGGCTCGTGCACCTTGCCGCTGCCGGGCATCATGGCCGCGATCGTGGACGAGGCTGGCGTGGATGTGCCGAACGGGCAGGGCGGTATCCTGGTCGTCAAGCGTCCTTGGCCTTCGATGATCCGCACCATCTGGAACAATCCTGAGCGGTTCAAGTCGAGCTACTTCCCGGAGGAGTTGGGCGGCAAGATGTACCTGGCCGGCGACGGTGCGATTCGTAACAAGGAGACGGGTTACTTCACCATCACCGGGCGGATTGACGATGTGCTGAATGTGTCGGGTCACCGCATGGGCACGATGGAGATTGAATCGGCGCTGGTGGCGAATCCGCTGGTGGCTGAGGCCGCGGTGGTGGGCAAGCCGGATGATACGACGGGTGAGTCGATCTGTGCGTTTGTGGTGCTGAAGCAGGCGCGTCCGACTGGAGAAGAGGCCAAGAAGCTGGCGTTGGAGTTGCGGAATTGGGTCGCCAAGGAGATTGGTCCGATCGCCAAGCCGAAGGAGATCCGGTTTGGGGATAACTTGCCGAAGACGCGTTCGGGCAAGATCATGCGGCGTTTGCTGCGGGTTCTGGCCAAGGGCGAGGTGATTACGCAGGATGTGTCCACGCTGGAGAATCCGGCGATTCTGGAGCAGTTGAAGGAAGCTTCCTGAGGGTGGGGAAATAAACTTTGTACTCTGGGGAATCTTTGCTATAATTCGCGGCTTCTCCGAGAGGGGAAAGTGATGCAGGAGAGGTGGATGAGTGGTTGAAGTCGCACGCCTGGAAAGCGTGTATAGGTTCATAGCCTATCGGGGGTTCGAATCCCCCTCTCTCCGCCAAGGATACAGCAAACAACAGCAAAGTTTGCCTAAAAGCCCCTAAGTAATCAACGACTTAGGGGCTTTTTTACGCCTGTAACGCCAAAGTTTGCCTATTGAACGCAAGCAAATGACTGGCGGGATTGATCCGGCCCTGGCCAAGCGCATCGATTTGGGTCAATTGTTGCTGTGGCGGGCGCAAAAAAGCCCGCTCGTGCGGGCTTGGTGGGCGTTGGTCAAGTAGACGTAAGTATCAATGGCCCGGCACGTACCCGGCGTTACAGCTGAAGGTCTCGTAGGTGTAATATGCGGTCTTGATTCCCCAGTGGAATCCTGCATGGCAGCCATTGCCTGCTTCGCCAACCAACTCTGTCATGGACGCATCCGAATAATATGCATACAGGCGCGCATTATTTGGTTCGGCGACGACTATGCTGGAATAGGCAAGTCCAGCCAAGCCCGCCGCAGCCGATACAGCCACCATCAGTTTTCTTATTCTCATTTCAATTTCCTTTGAAGTTGAATAGCAAATATCGATAAGTGACGTCCAATCGATTGTCTATGCTAACAAACAACAATGGCAAAAATACTATCGAATTCTCACCCCAAGCTGGCCAAGGCTTGCCCCAAGCTGAGTGCAAAGCCTCCTTTAAAAGACGGTGCCGGGTTTGACAGCTCGAATTACACGCGGCGGACAACCGCCACCGGGAATCAAGGCCGCTTCATCTGACCGATAACGCTGGCTACCTTGGTGGTAATCATATCGACCGCCGGGCCATTGGCGCCGTGCGGAATAATGATATCGGCGTTGCGCTTGGTCGGCTCGATGAACTGCTTGTGCATCGGGCGCACGGTTTCCAGATACTGGCCGATGACGCTTTCCACCGAGCGGCCGCGTTCGGTGATATCCCGTTGCATGCGGCGGATAAAGCGGATATCGGAAGCCGTGTCGACAAAGATCTTCAGCGACATCATGTCGCACAAATCCGCGTCATAGAGAGCAAACAGGCCTTCGATCACGATCACCGGGGCAGGCTTGACCGGAATGGTCCGGTCAGAGCGGTTGTGAAGCGTGAAGTCGTACTCAGGCATTTCGATCGCCTGGCCGTTGCGCAAGGCCTGGATATGCTGCACAAGCAACGACCATTCGAACGCCTGCGGATGGTCATAATTCTGCTGGGGACGGACTTCAGGGGGGAGATGGGTCTGGTCGCAGTAGTAGTCGTCCTGCATTACGACCGAAACCATGTCAGCGCCGAACGCAGCCAGCACCTTCTGGGACACAGTGGACTTGCCACTGCCGCTACCGCCTGCGACGCCAATAATAAACGGTTGGAAAGAAATCGTATTCATGCCGAATGATACCGGAACCGCGACCGAACTGACAGGGGAAGGCTACTCATATGCTTACTTCCCCGCGTTAAGTTGTCTATTTTGCGCCTTTAAGTTGATAACTTCGAAACCGCCGGTTGACGGCAGCTGATCTATTGCATCCGCCCGATCCGCTTTACTTAGCCCAACAGCGTGGTGATATGCCACATATCTGGCGCTGGTCTCGCCGTATCCCATTGTCGGGACAACTGCAATGATCTCGTGCTTACTCAGATATAGCCATTGCGGACGATTCTTTTCGGCGAAGTCGAGGCGCTCCGGCGTACTTGACCCGCGAGGGCTAGTAATCACAAATCCCTGCAGCGCATTGGCGGTGAATTCGCCCGAGGCGACCAGTGCGCGGATATTCTTACCGACGCATTGGGCGACGACGTCCGAGCCCCTGGACTGGTCTGGATCACCAAACACAGGGCGGCGCTTGCCGCCCTGTTGCAGGTAGTAGATATAGGTGTCAGCGATCTTTGAATCCCTGACAATCGCGAGAGGGGCGCCAACGTCGCATGCTTTGACCAGTTCGGCCGCGAACGAAGTGGAAGTGGTCAGTGCAAAAAGCAAGCAGATGGCTGGCCTCATTTGACCATATCCCTTAACACCTGCATGGAGTCGGGGTTGGCCGCCAGTTTGTCCGCTGCCGCCTTGATCTTGTTGTAGTAGAGCCCGTTTCTGATTCCTCGATAGTCTTTGTAGGCCTCTACGATGGGCGCTCTGGCGCCCGCTTCGGTATTTTTGTTGATGAGCGCTTGTAGGTACGCGGTGCCGGTTCGGATGTTGGTCGCTTCGTCTACAAACTCCGGACTGTCGTGAAAGGCATCTGCTTCGCGATACAGGTCGGCCTCCGGGCGGCGCTCGGTTCGCGGCTTTGAGAGATTGGTCAGGCGCGCCAGCTCGCGGACCGGGGCTTTCAGTAATTGCATGAGTCCTCTGGCGGAGCTGCCTTGTGCACGGGCGTCCTTGTCAAATCGTGACTCCATGTAGATCTGGCAAATGATGAGATCGCTGCTTAAAGAAGATTGATTGTTTGCCTCAACAAGCGCGCGGATTTCACGCAGTCTAGCCGAGTCGTCGATTTTAACTTCTTCGGACTTGGTATCGGATGTCGGAGTGAGCTTTGCGGCATGCGTTTGGACTGCATTTTCTGGTGTCATTTTATCGGTCCCAGGTTGGATTGATTGGCGTGACATCCAGTGCATAAGCCCGGAAGATGGCATGCTCGGCGTAGGACGCTGCTACCTTGGCGGTCTTTCCTGCGTGGTTCGTTCTGCCTTTCAGGGTCTGACCAGTCGCAAGCTCGATGGAATAGGGGTAGTCGGAAATAGGGGTGCCGGTTTTTTCATCGATGATTACAAAGTCAAGGTCATAGCCATCGGCACTGAGTGTGGCAGCCGAGGTTGATGAAAATGTCTGTGCCGCTTCGAGTGTAGACTGGGTAGTGGCGCTATCACTTTCCTCCACGATTTGGCAGCGCAAGGATTGATTGGCTATCAGTCGGGGGGAGGGAAGGCAGCCACAGAGACAAAGGTCCTTTTCCAGTGCTACTTGTTTTCCATTCCATGTCTCAGGAATGCGAGGGCCGATGCACAGGATCTTGCCCTGCGATTTGCAGGCGGGACAAAAGATCGAGTCATTTTCGAGAGCAATCGGAACGTCATTAATTCCTCCATTGCTGCTGGCCGATATCACCTTGCCGCCAGCGGTTGTTGATGCACCCAAGGTGATGGTATGACGTTTCATCTGGAGTCTCCTGGACGAGTTGGTGTGACCGTTGTATGGCGCGCGCCTGAGAGGTCAATTATTAATTGGATGGTCGGCGATGGCTTGCGAAAGCGCAGTAAACGCACTGAGCGACAGGTCTGGGAAACGACATCCAATGGGACTTTTTTATGCATTTATATAAGCGCCTATAATTGGTGCTACAATCGCCACATGAAACAAGGACTCGGAACCCAATTACGACATTTGATCGAACTGCTCGATGGAGCGGTTCAGCAAGCCTATACGGATGCTGGCCTCGATTACCGGCCGCGCTACACACCGGTGATGCGGGCGCTCGCGCAGCAGCAAAGCGCGACCGTCGGCCAGTTGGCCGAGCTGGCCGGCATCACGCAACCGGCGGCCACGCAGACAGTGGCGCTGATGAAGAAGGAGGGCCTGCTGCTGGTGGCAGCGGGCGACGAAGACGGCCGGCAGCGCGTGGTGCGCCTGAGCAGCAAGGGCGAGGCCTTGTTGCCGCAGCTGCAGGCGTGCTGGAAGGCGACCAAGCGCGCGGCCGACAGCCTGGATGCGGAGCTGGAGTTTCCTTTATCCGAGTGCCTGGCCCAAGCCATCGCGGTGCTTGAGCAGCGCTCCTTCGGCGACCGCATCCGCGCAGCAGACAAGAAACTACGACCTTAATGAAAGCGATTATGGAAACGACTCTGAACATGGCGGCGAACAAACCAAGCCTGGCATCGCGTTTGATGGCGAACCCGGTGGTTCGCATTGTGCTCGGGCTGGTACTGACCTTTGCCGTTGTTCCGCTGACGATGATCGTCGCCTCGCAGCTGGTTGCCAAGCCCTACCGCATCGCGTGGCCGCAACTGCTGGCTGCTGTGTTTGTGTGGTTCGGCTATCGCTTCTATGTACGGCGTATCGAGAAGCGGCAGCCGACCGAGCTGGCCACGCCGGGCATGGCGGGCGAAATGGGCTTGGGACTGTTGCTCGGCGCTGGCCTGGTCGTGTCCAGCTTCGCCGTGCTGGCGGTGCTGGGTGCTTACCGCTTCGATGGCGTCAATCCGCTGAGCCTCAAGATGCTGTTACCGTTGGCTGAGCTGGTGCTGGTCGGTATGGTGGAAGAGATGATGTTCCGTGGTGTGATATTCGGCGTGGTCGAGCGCTCGCTGGGGAGCAAGGCTGCCATCGTGATTTCTGCGTCGCTGTTCAGCCTGAGCCATCTTCCGAATGAAGGCATCTCGGTGCTGGCGATTGCTTCGCTTGCCGCGTATGGCGTGTTGCAAGCGGCGCTGTACATGAAGACGCGCCGCCTGTGGATCTGCATCGGCACTCACATCGCGTGGAACTACTGTGTCAGCACGGTGTTCTCGTCGACCGTGTCGGGTCATGTGGCGGCCGATGGCCTGTTGCGCGGCCAACTGGTGGGCGATGCGATGGTGACCGGTGGTGTATTCGGCGTGGAAGGTTCGCTGATTGTAGTATTGTTGATTGCCGGCGCTGCGGCGTTCTGCCTGCGCCGGGCTTTTGCCGGCAAGGCTTGAATCGCAGGGCCGCGGGTACTCATCAATCGGGAGTCGACCATGGTGGCGTCGTCGTTGGAAATACGTCAGATGAGCGAGGCTGAGCTCAATATCGCCTTGGACTGGGCGGCCATCGAAGGATGGAACCCCGGCCTGCATGATGCTGCGTGTTTTTATGCGGCAGACCCGGGTGGCTTTCTGATCGGCGTGCTGGATGGCGAGCCGATCGCGAGCATCTTTGCGGTCAAGTATGGCGATGGGTTCGGGTTCATTGGCGGCTATATCGTCAAGCCGGCTTGGCGCGGCCGTGGTCATGGCTGGGCGATGTGGCAGGCAGCGATGGCACGGCTGGCAGGGCGCAACGTGGGTCTTGACGGTGTGGTGGCGCAGCAGGCCAATTATGCCAAGTCGGGCTTTCGGCTTGCGCATCGCAATTTCCGGTATGAAGGGCGGGGCAGTGGACAGCCTTTGGATGCGAGCGACAACGTGCCGTTGTCGGCGCTGAGCGATGAAGAAATCTGCCGGTACGATCGCAGCTTTTTTCCGGAGGAGCGCGGCAGCTTCTTGCAGTGCTGGGTACGGCATCCGCACCATATTGGCATTGCCTCCGTGGGTGCGCAAGGGCTGGCCGGTTATGCGGTGGCGCGGCCTTGCCGCAACGGTTATAAGATCGGTCCGTTGTTTGCCGATACGCCCGATGTGGCGGAGCGGTTGTTTGACGGCTTGCTGGGCAAGCTAGGGCCAGAGCAGCCGGTGTTCCTCGATGTCCCTGAACTTAACCCTGCGGCCGTTGCGCTGGCCGAGCGTCATCAGATGCAGCGGTGCTTCGAGACGGCGCGCATGTACACGTGTGAACAGCCCGAGCTTCATATGGACAGACAGTATGGCATCACCAGTTTCGAGCTCGGTTGACGTTGCATTTACCTGCTCCGTTCGGCCCATTTGCTAAGCCTTGTGGCAAGTAAATAATAAATTACGCCCCACACGATGAGGCACACTGCCCATCCGGCTGCGCTTGGAAGGCAGATAAATTCATGGCAAGCGGAGAGATTTATTCCAATGGCTTCGAGGACCAGAGCTGGCAAGATAGCTGCCTCTTCAAGCAGGAGCCAGTCGAGTTGAAATGCCTTCCACGTAAGAAGTACGTGAACTGCGAGCAGTGAGATAAAGAGCATCCATTTGGGATATCGTGCTGCCGACGCATGCATGTTGTCCTCGTATATTTGCTTGGAAGAGTCTGGGGGAGTGGTCCTGACGTTTTAGCACCTTCGTGACGGATCCGCAAAGCGATCCTTTTCGGAGTTGATCTATTCGTAGGAAGGAAGCCGCTGGAGCAAAAAAAAGCCCGCCGAAGCGGGCTTTCCTATAACGCCGGAACCTGTGTTTAGAACTGGTTCATGGTGTTGTCTTTACCAGCGGCCTTCAGCGCCGCTTCGCCGCTGAAGTAATCCTTGTGATCGTCGCCGATGTCCGAGCCGGACATGTTCTGGTGCTTGACGCAGGCGATGCCTTGACGGATCTCCTTGCGCTGCACGCCAGCCACGTAACCCAGCATGCCTTGGTCGCCGAAGTATTCCTTGGCCAGGTTGTCGGTCGACAGCGCGGCGGTGTGGTAGGTCGGCAGCGTGATCAGGTGGTGGAAGATGCCGGCTTCGCGGGCCGCATCAGCCTGGAAGGTGCGGATCTTCTCGTCGGCGGCGATCGCCAGTTCGGACTGGTCGTATTCCACGCTCATCAGCTGGGCGCGCTCGTAGGCCGAGACGTCCTTGCCGGCAGCTTTCATCGCGTCGTACACCTGCTGGCGGAAGTTCAGCGTCCAGTTGAACGATGGGCTGTTGTTGTACACCAGCTTGGCGTTCGGGATGACCTTGCGGATTTCGCTGACCATGCCGCCGATCTGGGCGATATGCGGTTTTTCGGTTTCGATCCACAGCAGGTCGGCGCCGTTTTGCAGCGAGGTGATGCAGTCGAGCACGCAGCGCGCTTCGCCGGTGCCGGCGCGGAACTGGAACAGGTTGCTTGGCAGGCGCTTAGGACGCAGCAGCTTGCCGTCGCGCTTGATGATGACGTCGCCGTTGCCCAGCGCGTCGGCCGACACTTCTTCGCAGTCCAGGAAGGAGTTGTATTGGTCGCCCAGGTCGCCTGGCGCGTTGGTCACGGCGATCTGCTTGGTCAGGCCGGCGCCCAGCGAGTCGGTGCGGGCGACGATGATGCCGTCGTCCACGCCCAGTTCCAGGAAGGCGTAGCGGATGGCGCGGATCTTGGCCAGGAAGTCTTCGTGCGGCACGGTGACCTTGCCGTCCTGGTGGCCGCATTGCTTCTCGTCGGATACCTGGTTTTCGATCTGGATGCAGCAAGCACCGGCTTCAATGAATTGCTTGGCCAGCAGGTAGGTCGCTTCGGCGTTGCCGAAACCGGCGTCGATGTCGGCGATGATGGGCACGACGTGGGTGACGTGGTTGTCGATCTGCGACTGGATGGCTGCCTTGGCTGGGCCTTCGGCGGCGTCCAGCTGGCGGAACAGGCCGCCCAGTTCGCGGGCGTCGGCCTGGCGC
This sequence comes from Duganella vulcania, assembly GCF_009857655.1. NCBI lineage: Bacteria > Pseudomonadati > Pseudomonadota > Betaproteobacteria > Burkholderiales > Oxalobacteraceae > Duganella > Duganella vulcania. Next base: position 10,781 of record NZ_WWCX01000060.1, on the reverse strand, counting down.
AGGAAGGTGTACAGCTCTTTGATCAGTGCCGAGACGGCGGTTTTTTCGTGCATCGACTGGTCAGGCAGCGGGCCGAACTCGGAGCGCAGCGCGGCGACCATCCAGCCCGACAGGTAGAGGTAGCGGCGGTCGGTGCTGTTGAAGTGCTTCTTGATCGAGATCATTTTTTGCTGGCCGATGAAACCGTGCCAGCAACCCAGCGACTGGGTGTACTTGGACGAGTCGGCGTCGTAGGCGGCCATGTCGGCGCGCATGATCTTGGCGGTGTATTTGGCGATGTCCAGACCGGTCTTGAATTTGTTCTGGGCGCGCATGCGGGCGGCGGACTCAGGATTGATGGCGTTCCAGGCGCTGCCTTGTTGCTCTTTCAAACCAGCAACCGCCTTGATGTCGTCTTGATATTGGGACATGTGTATCTCCTAAAGAATAAAGCAAGTTTGAGAAAATCTTGAGTGCGCCGCTACGTCTTGTCGAAGCAAACTGCATGACTAAATAGTAGGCCATTCTGGTGCACTGCATCAAGGTCTTATATAAGACATATAACTAAAATTTATCCGTTTGTTTTCAATGGCTTGGGTTGTTTATTCCGTAATGCAAAATGATTTTTCAAAAAGTGGATGAAATACGGTGGCCGCGCCGTCAGCTGATTTTCACAATATGAAACGACTTTTCAGCTTCTGATGTATCGGGGAAAAACGTTACCCGAGGACAGCACGGGCAACTTTGCGCGCGCTCAGAGTCCGGCGCTGCGGGCGGACTAGAGTGAACGAAGGTTGACCCAGCCGTGGCCGACCGCACCCCAGCCACCCACCTGCGAGGAAGCCATGCCGGACGATGCCCTGAAAGCGCCTGCCGTTGACAACTCCAAGCTGCGCTTGAGCGCCGCAGCCAAGGCCCGCATACGCCGGTATGAAAATCCCAGGTACTTCTATTACGACGACGGTGGCAAACCCGGCCGGGGCAATTGCACCTGGGGCGTGGGGACGCTGGCGCACAAGGGGCCATGCAGCGTGGCCGAACTCAAGACCAAGGTGGACGCCACCCAGGTCGAGGCGGTGTTCGCCGCCAGGCTTGCCGATGCCGAGCGCGCCGTGCGCCGCGAGGTCACCAGCCGGGCGCTGAGCCAGAACCAGTTCGATGCGCTGGTCAGTTTTGTCTACAACGTCGGCGCCACCGGGGCCGGCAATGTGCTCTCGCTGGTCGACGATGGCGATTTCAAGGGCGCGGCGGCGGCCATTTCCCGGACCATCTACATGACCGTGCGGACCAGGCGCGGGGCGAAGAAGGTCATAGCCCACGGGCTCATCCCCCGGCGCGCGGAGGAGAGCGCGCCGTTCCGGCTGCCGGCGGACTGAGGCCATGCGAGGGGCCTGCTGGGCGTCGAGTTGCCGCCGCGCCGCCGGCCTGGGCGTGCTGGCGACGCTGCTGTGCTCGCTGTCCGCCGCCGCGACCGACAACGCCGACATCTACGGCCGATGGAGCCTCACCAGGTTGCTCGACTCGGCCGACATCGCCGCCATGCCGGAGCGCCAGGCGAGGGCGCTGGTCGGCACGCAGGTCGTCATCGCGCCGGACCGCTTCGTGATCGGCAGCCGGACCTGCAGGCATCCCAGCTACGAGCGCAGCCTCGACGACCTGCCCAGGTCGTTCCGCGAGCAGGGGCACGTGAGCTCGGCCAACATGGGCCTGCCCGATCCGGTGACGGCCATCGACGCCCGCTGCACACATATCTACCTGAAGGCGCCCGGCCGCATCGTGGTCCAGTGGGACGGCTACTACTACGACGCGGAGAAACTGAAGCCCATCGAAAAATGAATCTTTAGCAGGGACGTGCAACGACGCCGTCATATTCCCGGGCTATGATCTCCGGTCCGCCTACCTGAGAGCCATCCGATGACCATCAGCCGCCGCAAATTCCTCCGCTACGCCGCCGGCGCCAGCGCCACATCCATGTTCCCCGACCTGATCCAGCAGGCGCTGGCGGTCCCCGCCAACAACGCCACCGGCACGCTGGCCGATGTGCGGCACGTGGTCATCTTCATGCAGGAGAACCGCTCCTTCGACCATTACTTCGGCACCCTGTCCGGCGTGCGCGGCTTCGGCGATCCGCGCGCCATCGACCTGCCCGGCGGCCGTCCGGTCTGGTACCAGCCCGACAACGCGGGCGGCTATGTGCTGCCGTTCCACTTCGACGCCAAGAACACCAGCGCGCTGTCGGTCGGCACCAACCACTCGTGGAAGGGATCGCAGTCCACGTGGCAGGGCTGGGACGCGTGGGTCAAGCAAAAGACGCCGCAGACCATGGGCTACTTCGACCGCGGCGACCTGCCGTTCTACTATGCGCTGGCGGACGCCTTCACCATCTGCGACGCGTACCACTGCTCGGTGTTCGGCGCCACCGATCCCAACCGCATGTACTCGCTGACCGGCAGCAGCCAGGGATGGCTGGACTCCATGGGCGGCCTGTACAACGTCAGCCCGGCCGGCTATTACAACAACGATCCGGCGCTGGACAACATCAGCCCCAGCGTCACCGCCAGCGCGCCCACGTGGCGCACCTATGCCGAGGTGCTGGAGGCCAACCAGGTCAGCTGGAAGGTCTACCAGGAATGGGACAACTACGGCGACAACTACCTGGCTTACTTCCGCAACTTCCGCGTCAACGCCGACGGCAGCCGGCTCGACCCCAACTCGCCGCTGTACCGCAAGGCGCGCGCGCTGGCGCCCGGTTCCACCGCCGCCAACTCCACCGGCACCACCGGCGACTGGCTGGTCAATTCCTTCGCCGACGATGTGCGCAACAACCGCTTGCCGCAGGTGTCGTGGATCTGCTCACCGAACGACTACACCGAGCACGCGCCCAATTCCCCCAACGCCGGCGAGAACATCACCGCGCGCCTGCTGGCCGCGCTGGTGGCCAATCCCGAGGTCTGGTCCAAGACCGTGTTCCTGCTGATGTACGATGAAAACGACGGCTTCTTCGACCACGTGCCGTCCGACCTCGCGCCGCTCAATCCCGGCATGGGCCGGACCACGCTGGCCGACATCGGCACGTACGAAAGCTACCAGGGCGTGCCGATGGGCCTGGGCCCGCGCGTGCCGATGCTGGTGATCTCGCCGTGGAGCAAGGGCGGGCGCGTGTGCTCGCAACTGTTCGACCACACGTCCAAGCTGCGCTTTCTGGAGGAGTGGCTGGTGGCCGGCCTCGGCAAGGACCGCGCCAGCGTCCAGTGCGACCTGATCTCGCCGTGGCGCCGCGCCGTGTGCGGCGACCTCACGTCGGCCTTCGACTTCAGCGCGCCCAACAGCAACTGGCCGGCCAGCGTGCCGAAGACGGCCGCATACCAGCGCGTGTCCGGCAAGCCGTATCCGATGCCGCCGGCGGTGCAGAGCCTGCCGAGGCAGGAGGTCAACCCGGCCGGCCCGCGCGTGGCCTGCGCGCTGCCGTACGAGCTGGCGACGCAGGGCCGCGTGGCCAGCGCGCGCCAGTTCGAACTGAGCTTCGCCAACAGCGGCAAGGCCGGCGCGGCCTTCATCGTGTATTCCAGCCTGCGCGCGGATGGCCCGTGGTACTACACGGTCGAGGCCGGCAAGCGGATCGAGCATGAGGTGTGGAACTGGAACACCGGCAATTACGAACTGAGCGTGCGCGGCGCCAATGGCTACCTGCGCCAGTTCAAGGGCGCGTTCGGCGCCGCGCGGCAGGAGGTGCACACCAGCTACGACCGCAGCCAGGGCGGCATCGCGCTGGTGCTGTCGAACCAGGAAGGCTCGCATGCCTGTAGCTTCACCATCACCGACAATGCCTATGGCGCGCGGCCGGCCACCTACCGCGTGGCGGCCGGCGCCACTTTGTCGGTTCTGCGCAACCTGTCGGGCAGCTTCGGCTGGTACGACTTCAATGTTACTAGCGACGCCGATCCGCAATGGCTGCGCCGCGCGGCGGGCCATGTGGAAACAGGGCGCGCCAGTCGTACGGACCCGATGATAGGCGTTCGTCACGGCTAAGCTGTTCCGGTGCGCGGTCCCGCCGCGCGCCGGACATCATGTCAAATTGCAGCCACGCTGCCGGCATCGATAGATTGACCTGAGGAATGTGCTGGCGGACAATCTCCGTCAGCAGCAAGCAACTCGTACATAAAAAAGTTATACGTGGCATGGCGTCAAGCTTGAATTGACGGCAGCTTTTACTTTTTGATCAGGCAGTCGAGATGAGCGCGCACATTCCAACATCCTCCTCCAGCATACCGGTGCGCGCCCGAGCCATCTCTCATGACATAACGTTCCTACTAGGGAGAAATGATGTTTGCAAATATGAAGGTGGCGACCCGTCTGGGTCTGGGTTTTGGCGCCGTGCTGGTTTTGCTGCTGATCCTGGCGGTGGTGAGTACGATGCGCATGGCGGCCGTCAACGATGGCTTCCGGCGCATCATGGACGACCGCTACCCCAAGGTGGTGATGGCGAAAGATAATATCCGCTACACGATAGACAGCGGCCGCCAGCTGCGCAGCATGCTGCTTGCCACCAGCGACGAGGAGCGGGAAAAATTCCGGCGGCTGGTCGAGGCCGATCGCGGCAAGATCGCCGAGACGATGGAGAAGATCGACAAGCTGATCAGCAGCGAGAAGGGCCGCCAGCTGTTCAAGGACATCACCGTCAAGAGCGAGGTGATGACGGGCAAATACGATCAGCTGTACGCGCTGTCCAAGAGCGATCCGAAGAAGGCGATTGATTTCGTGAAGACCGATTTCGCGGAGGCCAACAACGCCTACGCGAATTCGTTGGAGGCGCTGTCCAAGCTGCAGGGCGACCTGATGGACACGGAAGCCCAGAAGGCCGATGAAACCTATCTGGAAACGCGCAAGGTGGTGATCCTGCTGTCGATCTTCGCCGTGCTGATCGGCGGCGTGATCGCGTGGCTGATCACGCGCGACCTGGTCAAGCGCCTCGGCGGCGAGCCGGTCTATGCGGCCAACCTGATGGAACGCATCTCCAAAGGCGACCTGAGTTGCGAAGTGGAGCTCAAGCGCGACGACCGCGGCAGCATGCTGTACGCCGTCAGTGAAATGATCGCCAAGCTGCGCCGGGTGGTCGAGGGCCAGCGCGCCCTGGTGCAGGCCGCCAACCGCGGCAACTTCGAGGTGCGCGTGGACCTGACCGGCATGGCCGGCTTCCAGCAGGAGATGGGCGAGAGCCTGAACCAGCTGGCCATCACCACCGGCGCCAGCATCGCCGACGTGGTGCGGGTGATGGGCGCGATGTCCGAGGGCGACCTGACCAAGACCATCGACAAACCCTACGAGGGCGCGTTCGGCGAGCTGAAGGAATACACCAACAACACGGTGGCCAAGCTGGCGCAGGTGGTCAGCGAAGTCAACAACAGCGCCGAGGGCCTGGCCGCCGCGTCCGAGGAAGTCAGCGCGACCTCGCAGTCGCTGGCGCAGGCGGCCAGCGAGCAGGCCTCCAGCGTGGAGGAGACCTCGGCCTCGGTCGAGCAGATGACCGCCTCGGTGGCGCAGAACACGGACAACGCCAAGGTCACCGACGCCATGGCCAGCCGCGCCGCCAACGAGGCCAGCGAGGGCGGCGACGCGGTGCGCTCGACGGTGGCGGCCATGAAGCAGATTGCCGCCAAGGTGCTGATCATCGACGACATCGCCTACCAGACCAACCTGCTGGCCTTGAACGCGGCCATCGAGGCGGCGCGCGCGGGCGAGCACGGCAAGGGCTTCGCGGTGGTGGCGGCGGAGGTGCGCAAGCTTGCCGAGCGCAGCCAGGTGGCGGCGCAGGAAATCGGCCAGGTGGCCAGCGGCAGCGTGGAGCTGGCCGAGCGGGCCGGGCAGATGCTGGGCGCGATGGTGCCCAACATTAAGAAGACCTCCGACCTGGTGCAGGAGATCACGGCCGCGTCGGAAGAGCAATCGTCCGGGCTGGCGCAGATCAATTCGGCGATCAGCCAGCTGAGCCAGACCACCCAGCAGAACGCGTCGGGCTCGGAGGAACTGGCGGCCACGGCCGAGCAGATGAGCAGCCAGGCCGAGGAGCTGCAACAGACCATGGGCTTCTTCATCCTGAGCGGCTCGGGCCCGCGTCCGGCGCGCAACCGGGACGCGGCCAACACCGGGCGCATGCGGCCGGCGGCGCTGCGCGCCATCAACGCCGAGGAGCCCGACGAATCGAAGTTCGTGCGTTACTGAGCCGCCATCAGCTCCTTCCCGCCGGCCCCGCCTTGAGCGAGGCCACGATATCCTGCGCCGCCGCTTCCGCCGCGGCGCAGGCGCTTTCAGCGTCGGCGAACTGCTGGACCGCCGCCACCCGGTGCTTGCGGCGGACATTCAAACGATGCATCGGTGTCCCCGACGGCGCGAACACCGCGACGTAGGCGCCCCACAGCTTGCAGCCCTCCAAGCGTTCCGCTGAAAACTCGATTTCAAAGTTGTCGATGTACTTGGTTGGCACGGCTCCCTCCCGATGACTGGCGATACCCGTCCAATGTACGCGCTCCGGGCCGGTAATGTCGCGCAGTTTCTGTAATCCGTTACAATCGGGACAATATCGACATATCGCCAACAATGACCCAATCCCCGAATGTGCGGCGCCGTTCCCTGATCGCCGCGTGCAGCGCCCACGCCATCCACGATGGCCTGACCGATGTGATCTACGTGCTGCTGCCCGTGTGGCAGGCGCAATTCGCGATCAGCCTGGCGATGGTGGGGCTGCTGCGCGGCGCCTACTCCGGCATGATGGCGGGCTTCCAATTGCTGGCCAGCCGCCTGGCGAAACGCTGGGGCCGCGAGCGCATGCTGATCGGCGGCACGGCGCTGGCCGGCATCGCATACTTGATCTCGGGCATGGCGGGCGGCCTGGCGGTGCTGCTCATTTCGCTGCTGCTCGGCGGCCTGGGCGCCAGCACCCAGCATCCGCTGGCCTCGTCCATCGTCACCGACACGCACGAGGCGGGCGGCGGCGTGAAGGAGGCGCTGGCGCAATACAACTTTGCCGGCGACATCGGCAAGACGCTGGTGCCCGGCGCGGTCGGCCTGCTGCTGGTGGTGGTGAGCTGGCAGGCCAGCGTGGTCCTGATCGGCTGCCTCGGCCTGGCGGCGGCGGTGCTGCTGTGGTGGCTGCTGCCGACCGCGGCGGAGTCGGCCCATCACCGGGCGCAGTCGGCCAGGGTGGTGGCCGGCAAGGGCTCGGCCAGCGGCCTGCGCGCGCTCATCCTGACCGGCATGCTCGACAGCGCGGTGCGCATGGGCTTCCTGACCTTCCTGCCATTCCTGTTGAAGAGCAAGGGCGCCGGCACCGCCGGCATCGGCCTGGCCTTGTCGCTGCTGTTTGTGGGCGGCGCCTTCGGCAAGCTCTCCTGCGGCTACCTGGGCGCGCGCATCGGCATGATGAAGACCGTGTGGACCACCGAGTCCGCCACGGCCTTGCTGATCCTGCTGTCGGTGTGGCTGCCGCTGACCGCCATGATGGCCATGTTGCCGCTGCTGGGGCTGGCGCTGAACGGCACCTCCTCGGTGTTGTACGGCACGGTGCCCGACCTGGCGGCGGCGGGCAAGCGCGAGCAGGCGTTTGCGCGCTTCTATACCGCCACCATCGGCGGCGGCGCGCTGGCGCCGGTGCTGTTCGGCCGGCTTGGCGACGTGGCCGGCGTCCCCAACGCATTGATGGCGCTGGCGGCCTTGCTGCTGCTGACGCTGCCTTTGTCGTACCGTGTGCAGCAGTCCCTGGAGGGCTGAAGCGCCGTGAATTTCATTGGCCCCGTTGGTGATTTTCGTAATTGCTCCACCTCCGGGTAACTTGCAGAATGTAGCGACAAAAATATAAGCGAGACCTTCCCCCATGACCCCTACCCACTGGCGCCTGGCGTTCTGCCTGGCCTTGGCATCGGCATCCGCCCGCGCGGCGCCGACGCACGACCTGAACGTCTATGCGGGCCGCCCGCAGCCCTCATGGCAGCTCACGCTGACCGGCCTGGACGTGAACATGAAGATCGACGGCGCCAGCGCCGTGATCCCGCCGTCGGCCGCGATACCGGCGAGCCACGTCAGCGCCAGCCAGGACGGCAAGGCGCTGACGCTGAACTTCAAGGAATCCTGGTATGCCGGCGTGCGGCTGGAGGGCGGCAAGCCGCTCGACCTGCGGCCGTATCTGGCGCATGGCGTGCTGGCGCTGGATGTCAAGGTCACGGACATGGAGGAGGGCGGCCTGGGCATCGCGGTCGGCTGCGGCGACAAATGCCAGCGCAACGTGCCCTTCATGATGCCGGCGCGCGCCATCGCCGGCAAGGGCTGGCAGCACGTGGTGCTAGCGATGAGCTGCTTTGTGCACGACGGCGACGACTTCAGCGCCGTCACCCAGCCCTTCGTGCTCAACGCGAACGGCAGCGGCGTGGTCTCGGTGGCCAACATCCGCTACCAGGCCAGCGGCAAGCCCAACACCAGCTGCCCGGATTACCGCACCGTGGCGGTCACGCCGGACAAGTTGAACGAACCCTGGTCGATCAAGTGGTGGACGGCGCGCCACGAGAAGAAGCTGGCCGAGGCGCAGGCGGTGGGCAAGTCGGCCGAGGTCGTGTTCATCGGCGACTCGATCACCGAGGGCTGGGAGAAGAGCGGGGCGCCGGTCTGGGAGCGCAACTACAAGCCGATGAACGGCCTGGCGCTGGGCTTCAGTGGCGACCGCACCGAGAACGTGCTGTGGCGCCTGCTGCACGGCGAGGTGGACGGCCTCGCGCCCAAGGTCGCGGTGCTGATGTTCGGGACCAATAACACCGGCCACCGCCACGAGGATCCGAAGCTGACCGCCGCCGGCATCCGGCGCGATATCGACGAGCTGCGCCACCGCCTGCCGGACACCAAGATCCTGCTGCTGGCGATCTTCCCGCGCGGCGAGAAGCCGGACGACGAGCTGCGCCAGCTGAACGAGCAGGTCAACGGCATCATCGCCGGCTTTGCCGACAACCAGCACATCTACTTCCTCAACATCAACCAGGCCTTCCTGGCGCCGGACGGCACGCTGTCCAAGGACATCATGCCCGACCTGCTGCACCCGAACGAGAAGGGCTACGAGATCTGGGCCAAGGCCATGGCGCCGACGCTCAAGCGGCTGATGAGCGGCGACGCCTACGCGTGGGACAACGTCGCCATCGGCGGCAGCGGTTATGTCTCCGGCATCGTCGCCAGCAAGGCCGAGAAGGGCCTGGTCTACGTGCGCACCGATGTCGGCGGCGCCTACCGCTGGGATGGCGCAGCGCAGCGCTGGATCCCGTTGCTGGACTGGGTGTCCGACAAGGATACCGGCTTGCTGGGCGTGGAGTCGATCGCCATCGATCCGGGCGCGCCGTCCAAGGTGTACCTGTCCACCGGCATCGCCTACCTGAACGGCGGCGCCAGCGCGATCCTCAAATCCAGCGACTACGGCAAGAGCTTCACCAGGATCGACGTGACCAGCCAGTTCAAGGTCCACGGCAACGGCCTGGGCCGCGGCACCGGCGAGCGGCTGCAGGTGGACCCGGCCAACGGCAAGATCCTCTACATCGGCACGCGCGCCGACGGCATGTTCAAAAGCGCCGACGAAGGCCTGAGCTGGCAGCACCTGGACGGCCTGCCGGTGGCGGCCACGCCCAACCGCAACGGCGTGGGCTTCGTGCTGCTGGACCCGGCCAGCGCGGCCGGCGGCGCCACGCAGCGCATCTTCGCCGGCGTGTCGCGCTACGGCTCGGTGGGCGCGAACATGTATATGTCCAACGACGGCGGCAAGACCTTCGCGGCGATGAATGGCGGCCCGTCCGACCTGATCCCGCAGCGCGCGGTGCTGGCCAAGGGCAGCCTGGTGGTGGTCTACGCCAATGGCGTGGGCCCGCACGGCGACAAGCACGGCGAGGACATGGACCGGGGCCAGGTGTGGAAGTACGATATCGCCGCCGCCAAGTGGAGCAATATCTCGCCGCCGCTGAACCGCGCGTACGCCGGCATCACGGTCGATCCAGGCAACGAGGACCGCATGCTCGTCTCCACCACCAACTACTACCGCCAGCCCCACGCGATGGGCGACCAGTTCTTTGAAACGCTGGACGGCGGCAAGACCTGGAAGAGCGTGGTCGACCAGGGCGTGCGCATCGATCCCAACGGCGTGAGCTGGATCGCGGGCAGTTTCATGCACTGGGCCACCAGCATCGAGTTCGATCCCTTCGACACGCGCACGGTGATGGTCGTCTCCGGCAACGGCATCTTCAAGACGAGCGACATCCACGCCACGCCGGCGGTCTGGAAGTTCGAGGACAAGGGCCTGGAGGAATCGGTGCCGCTGGATATGGTCAGCATTCCCGGCGGCCCGGCCATTTCCGCCATCGGCGACTATGACGGCTTCCGCCACACCGACGTCACCCGGTACGCGCCGATCCACACGCCGACCATGGGCACCACCTGGGGGCTGGACTACGCGGCCGCCAATCCCAACGTGGTGGCGCGCGTCGGCAGCGCGATGTACGTGTCGCGCGACATGGGCGTGAGCTGGAAGAAGACCGCCACCCTGCAGGGCAAGCAGGGCCGACTGGCCCTGAGCGCGGACGGCAAGGTGATCGTGCACAGCCCGGAAAAATCCGCCACCAGCTACTATTCGGCCGACGGCGGCGACAGCTGGCGCGTGGCCCGGGGCCTGGACGGCGCGCGGCCGGTGGCCGACCCGGTCAACCCCCGCAAGTTCTACGCCCTGAGCGGCGCCGCGCTGCTGGTCAGCACCGACGCCGGCGCCAGCTTCGCGCCGGCCGGCCGCC
>NZ_WWCX01000005.1:0-146286 GCF_009857655.1 Duganella vulcania | reverse complement strand
CACCCGCCACGCCTGCCACGTCAACCGCCGCCGCGCCAGCCGTGGCGGCCTACGTCGAGCCGCCCGCCGCGCCAGTCGCCACGGCATCAGCCGGCGGCGCCAACCCGGCCAGCAACCTGTTCAATCCGAACATCTCGATGATCCTGGGCGGCACGCTGCAGAACCTGAAGCAGGATCCGTCCCAGTATCGCCTGCAAGGTTTCGCGCCGAGCGGCGGCGAGGTCGGTCCCGGCAAGCGCGGCTTCAACCTGGGCGAATCCGAGCTGACCATGGCGGCCAACATCGATCCGCAGTTCGCCGGCCAGCTGACTTTCTCGCTGAGCGGCGAGAACGAGGTCAGCGTCGAAGAAGCCTTCATCCAGACGCGCGCGATGGAGAACGGCCTGAACATCAAGGCCGGCCGCTTCCTGTCGGCCATCGGCTACCTGAACGCTCAACATGCCCACACCTGGGACTTCGTCGATGCGCCGCTGGCCTACCAGGCCTTCCTCGGCGGCCAGTACAAGCCGGACGGCGTGCAGGCCAAGTGGCTGGCGCCGCTCGACCAGTTCCTGGAGATCGGCGCGGAGGCCGGCAGCGGTGCGGCCTTCCCCGGCAACGACCGCAACAAGAACGGCGCCGGCGCCGTCAGCGTATTCGCCCACATCGGCGACGATATCGGCGCATCGTCCAGCTACCGCGCGGGCCTGTCCTACCTGCACACCGCTGCCGAGAAGCGCGCCTACGAGGACGAAGGCCTGACCAACAACTTCAGCGGCAAGTCCAACACCTGGATCGCCGATGCCATCTACAAGTGGGCGCCGAACGGCAACCCGACCAACACCAACTTCAAGCTGCAGGGCGAATACTTCCGCCGCAAGGAAACCGGCACGCTGAACTACGCGGTCGACACCGACGCGGCGGCCAGCGGCGATTATCGCAGCGTGCAGTCGGGCTGGTACCTGCAAGGGGTCTACCAGTTCATGCCGACCTGGCGCACCGGCCTGCGCTATGACCGCCTGTCGTCCGGCTCGCCGCGCATCGGCCTGATCGACAGCGGCGCGCTGGCCTGGGCCAACCTGCCGATACTGCAAGCCTACAATCCCAAGCGCACCAGCTTCATGGTGGACTACAGCCCGTCCGAATTCTCGCGCCTGCGCCTGCAGCTGGCGCGCGACCAGTCCCGTCCCGGCGTGACCGACAACCAGATTTTCCTTCAATACATCATGAGCCTGGGCACGCACGCGGCCCACTCGTTCTAAGGAGCAGGCATGAAACGCACACTCAAACATCTGCTGATCGCCGCCGCCTGCGTGGCGGCCACCTCGGCCCACGCGGCCGTCAACGTGCTCGCTTGCGAGCCGGAATGGGAAGCGCTGACCACCGAGCTCGGTGGCGACAAGGTCAAGGTCTCCAGCGCCACCAACGCGCTGCAGGATCCGCACCGCATCGAGGCGCGGCCCAGCCTGATCGCGCGCACGCGTAACGCCAACCTGCTGGTGTGCACCGGACTGGAGCTGGAGGTGGGCTGGCTGCCGGTGCTGATCCAGCAATCGGGCAACAGCAAGATCGCGGCCGGCCAGCCCGGCTACTTCGAGGCGGGCGCCTTCGTGCCGCGCCTCGACGTGCCGGGCAAGGTCGACCGCAGCGAGGGCGATGTCCATGCCGCCGGCAATCCGCACATCCAGCAGAACCCGCATAACATTGCGCTGGTGGCCGTGGCGCTGGCCAAGCGCCTGGCCGAGCTGGACCCGGCCAACGCCGCCTACTATCAGGCGCGGCAGAAGGACTTCGCGGCGCGCTGGGATGCGGCCATGCTCAAGTGGGAGAAGCAGGCCGCGCCGCTGAAGGGCGTGGCCGTGGTCGAGCACCACAAGAACATGGAGTACCTGATGGGCTGGCTCGGCATGCACCAAGTGGGCACGCTGGAACCCAAGCCGGGCGTGGAGCCAAGCGCGGCCCACCTGTCCGAACTGCTGTCGCAGTTGCAGCGCGCGCCGGCCAGGATGGTGCTGCGTGCCGCCTACCAGGATGGCCGCGCATCGCAGTGGCTGTCCGAGCACGCGAAGATACCGGCGGTGGTGCTGCCGTTCTCGGTCGGGGGGGACGACAAGAGCAAGGACTTGTTCGGCCTGTTCGATTCGACTGTACAACGCCTGCTGGATGCCAATAAATGAACGCTGAATCGCTCGATCTGATGATCATCGCGCCGGCGCTGCTGGCCGGCCTGCTGGTGTTGCTGACCCACGTGCCGCTTGGTGCGCAGGTGCTCAAGCGCGGCATCGTGTTTATCGATCTGGCGATCGCGCAAATCGCCGCGCTGGGTGTGATCGTCGCCGGCGCCGCCGAGCTCGATCCGCAGAGCTGGGCGGTGCAGGCCGCCGCCGCTGCCGCCGCCGTGTGCGGCGCGCTGCTGCTGACCTGGACCGAGAAGCGCTGGCCGGAAGTGCAGGAGGCGCAGATCGGCGTGATGTTCATCCTGGCCGCGACGGCGGGCTTGCTGCTGGTGGCGCACAATCCGCACGGCGGCGAGCATTTGCAGGACCTGCTTGCCGGGCAGATCCTGTGGGTGCGCTACGACCAGCTGCTGCTGCCTGCGGTTGGCACGGTGGTGATCTGCGGGCTGCTGTACTTCCTGCGCGAACGCCTGAGCCGGCTGGGCTTCTACCTGATCTTCGCACTGGCCGTGACGGCGTCGGTGCAATTGGTGGGCGTCTACCTGGTGTTTACCAGCCTGATCGTGCCGGGCCTGGCCGTGCGCCACTATGTCGGCAAGAAACGGCTGGTGCTGGCCTATCTGATCGGCGCAGCGGGGTATGCCAGCGGGCTGGTGTTGTCCACGCTCTACGACTTGCCATCGGGCGCCTTGATCGTCTGGTGCCTGACGGTATTGGCGATTGTGGTGTACGCGTTCGGTCCAAAACCCGACGGCAAGCGCCGGGCAGCGCATCACTAAAAACGATAACATTTTATCATGGTCCGTTTGAGCGCGGTCAAACTCTGGCCGGGACCGCGTTTTACACTTTAACCAACAATGTTGCGGTGTTGGCCAGAGGTGTACCATGAAGAATCAAAGCTCGGCACGGGCAGGTTACGACACCTTTTTATGGTACCGGGAGGCGGCTGAGCGCGGCAATCCCTACGCGCAGTTCAATCTGGCCTTGGTCTATAAAAAAGGGCAGGACGTCGCACGCGACGAGGTGCGCGCCTTCTACTGGATGCTCAAGGCGGCCCAGCAGGGCCTGGCCTTCGCGCAGAATCACCTGGGCGTGATGTACTACAACGGCCGCGGCGTCGCCAGCAACGACAAGGAAGCCGTGCGCTGGTTTCGCGCCGCCGCGCTGCAGGGCGAGGTCTCGGCCCAGCAAAACCTCGGCCAGATGTACAAGAAGGGCCGCGGCGTGGCCCGCAACGACGAGACCGCCGTGTCATGGTTCTACCGCGCCTCCGAGCAGGGCGTCGCCAGCGCGCAGACCCTGCTTGGCGAGGCCTACGTCCACGGCACCGGCGTGCGGCGCAACTATCCACTGGCGCTGGCCTGGTTTCGCAAGGCGGCGCTGCAGAACGACGCCAGCGCCCAGCTCAATCTCGGTTTGATGTACAAGCACGGCCACGGCGTGGCGCGCAACGACGCGCAGGCGCTGGCCTGGTTCAAGCAGGCTGCGGCGCAGGAGTGCGCCGTGGCCCAGCGGCTGGTGGGCGTGGCCTACGCCGAGGGGCAGGGCGTGCCGGCCGATCCCTTGCGCGCCTACGCGTGGCTGGTGCGCGCGGCCGAGCAGGAGGACGCGGACGCGCAATTCAACCTCGGCATCATGCTGGCCAACGGCAAGGGCGTGGAGCGCGACGACGAGCTGGCCTTCACCTGGTATCGCCGTGCGGCCGAGTCCGGTCACATGCTGGCCCAGTACAACCTCGGCGGCATGTATGCGCGTGGACGCGGCGTGGCGCGGGACGATCAGCGGGCGCTGGAGTGGTATCGCATGGCGGCCGAGCAGGGCGCGCCCAACGCCCAGTTCAACGTCGGCGTCATGTACGCCAACGGCCACGGCGTGGCCAAGGACGAGGCGCGCGCGGTGGCGTGGTATCGCTGCGCGGCCGAGCAGGGCGACGCCAGCGCGCAAAACAACCTGGGCGTGATGTACGCCAACGGCCTGGGCGTGGAACGCGACGAGGAGGTGGCCGTCGGCTGGTACGGCAGGGCTGCCGAGCAGGGTCATGCGCTGGCGCAGTTCAACCTGGGCGGCATGTATGGCAGCGGGCGCGGCGTGGCGCGCGACGCTCAGAAGTCCTGCATGTGGCTGACTCTGGCGGCCGAGGCCGGCGAGCTGGCCGCCGCCAGCAACCGCAAGAACGCCGAACTGGACCTGACGCCGCAGGCGCGGGAGCTGGCGGCCGCGTCGGCCCAGCGCTGGCGCGCCGCGCATGCCGCGCGCACGCGGCCGCTGTGACCGGTTCAGGCCATGTGCTGGCGGCGGTCCATGAACAGGCTGTTGCCGTGGATCTTCTTGGCCTGCTTCTTCGATTCCGCCGCGGCGGTGGCGATCTGATGGTGGGTATGGTACTTGTGCGGATCGACCCGGATCGCGCCTATCGATAAGCTCATCAACGAGTAAAACACTTTCTTGCCCTGGCGGTCCTCGCTGAGGTAGCCGCCGCGCTCGCGGTCCTCGATGCTGTAGAAGTCCTGCACGTGCCGGCCGAATTCCTGCAGGATGACGTTGCAGCGCGCCTCCCAATCCTCGCTCTGGAACAGCACCATGAAGTCGTCGCCGCCGATGTGGCCGACGAAATCGCGGTCGGCGTCGGTGCGCTCGGCCAGCAGCTTGCCGGTCAGCTGGATCACGTCGTCGCCCCGGCGGTAGCCATACACGTCGTTGAACGGCTTGAAATGGTCGAGGTCGAAATAGCAGACCCAGAAGCGCGCGCCGCTTTCCAGCAGCCGGTCGATGTGCTCGTTGATCGGCACGTTGCCCGGCAGCTGCGTCAGCGGATTGGCGTAGCGGGCGGCCGTGATCTGCATCTGCGTGATCTCGCGCATCAGGTCGTGGCCCGTGCCCATGCCCAGGTAGCGGCCCTGGTCGGTGATGATGAAGCCGTTGAACAGCTGGTGGGCGTCGGCCTGCGCCATGCGGAAGCTCAGGTCCTGCAGGCTGGTGTCCTTGTCGGCGATCAGCGCCTGGCTGTCCATGAACTGCTTGCAGGACTTCTTGCCGTACAGCTCGCGCTGGTAGGGGCGGGCGAAGTGGTCGATCATGTCGAAGCGGCTGATCAGGCCCAGCGGCAGGCCGTCGTCCACCACCGGGATGATCAGCAGCTTGGGCTGGCGCACGAAGATTTCATACACCTCGTTGTTGCTCAGGCTGGACGGCACCGCGTCCACCTGATGCAGCAGCTTGGAAATGCTGGCGCCGTGCTTCTCCGCGCCGCGCTGCGGGTAGACCGCCACGCCGTGGCGCGCCAGCGCCTTGACCACCTCGGCCGGCGCCGTGCGCGCGGGCTGGGCGTGCGGCCGGCCCAGGTGGTAGCCCTGGCCGAAGGCCACGCCGACATCGCGCAGCACCAGCAGCTCGGCCTGGGTCTCGATGCCTTCGGCGATCACCAGCGTGTCGGACTTGTCGGCGATCTCCTGGATCGAGCGCACGAACTGCAGCTTGACGGGATCGTGGTTGATGCCCTGGATGAAATGCATGTCGATCTTGACGTACTCGGGCCGCAGCTCCGACCACAGCCGCAGGCTGGAGAAGCCTTCGCCCAGGTCGTCGATGGCGATCTGGAAGCCCATGTTGCGGTAATGGAGCACCGCGTCGCGCATCAGCTCGTAGTCGTAGGTCGGCTGGTTTTCGGTCAGTTCGATGATGACCCGGTCCGGGTTGATGCCGATCTGGTGGATGTACTCCAGCGTCTCGCCGTGGCGCGCGTCGCGCTGCAGCAGGCACTCCGGGCTGACATTGAGGAACAGCTTGCCCGGCAGGCCGAGCTCGGCGAAGCGCTCCAGCACCACGTGCCGGCACAGATGTTCGACCTCGACCGTGAGGCCGTTGGCGCGCGCCACCTTGAACAGGTTCATCGGCGCATGCAGCGGGCTGTCGGACGGCCCCCGTATCAGGCCCTCGTAGGCGATGATCTCGCCGCTTTGCATGTGGATGATGGGCTGGAACAGCGCGCTGAGCTGGCGGCGCACCAGGATGTCGAACAGATGGGCACGCAGCACCACCTCATCATCCTCGGCCTTGGGCTGAAGATAGCTGATGTTGGAGCTGAGTACGGAGTTCACGATGAGCGCTGGCCAAGTCGGTTTAACGGCACGATACTAGTGTCTTTTTGTGACCAGTTGATGACCAGTGGAAATATTTTGCGACAAACTGGCAAAAAGCGCTCCGTGGATCTTTTTCCAGGCGCTACAATCGCAGCTCAACCTTAAAAACGAGACCAGGCCCGCCATGCTCCGTGTAGTCATCCGCCAGACCGTACTCCCCTTGATGCTGCTGAGCGCGGCCGGCGCGGGCGCCACCGGCGTCACCGTGCTGGTGCAGGACGCCGGCGGCAAGGCGCTGGCCGACACCGTGATCTACGTGGAGCCGGAAAGCGGCCAGGCCACCGGCCGCGCGCCGGCCATGGCGGAGATCGAGCAGAAGGGCTTGAAATTCCTGCCGCTGGTCACCGTGGTCCAGACCGGCGCCAAGATCTTCTTCCCGAATAACGACAAGGTCCGCCACCACATCTATTCGTTCTCGCCGGCCCACAAGTTCGACCAGAAGCTGTATTCCGGCCAGTCGGCCACGCCGCAGGTCTTCGACAGGGCCGGCACGGTGGTCCTGGGCTGCAATATCCACGACAAGATGCTGGCCTACGTCAAAGTGGTCGACACGCCGTACTTCGCCAAGACCGACGCTGCCGGCGGCGCCCACGTCGAGCTGCCGGCCGGCGGCAAGTACGTGGTCAGGGCCTGGCACTACAACACGGTCGGCGGCGCCACGCCGGAACAGCTGGTGACGGTGAAGGCGGGCGACACCCCGGCCAGCGCCGCCTTCAAGCTGCCGATGAAACCGACGGTGGCCGACGACGCCTCGTCGACCACACTTTAAGGGACAGCCCGAGCATGCGCATGCGCTTCCGCAGCCTGGAGAGCCGGATCGTCACACTGTTCCTGGTGCTGATCGTGGCCGTGCAGGTGATCGGCCTGCTGGTGATCCAGCGCGGCATCGACAACAACGCGCGGATGTCCATCAGCAGCGAGTTGGCGAACGGCGCCAAGGTGTTCCGCCGCCTGCTCGACCAGAACGCCCAGAGCCTGCGCTTCGGCGCCCGCCTGCTGGCGCGCGACACGGCCTTCGTGGCCACCATCGGCAACAACGACGAGAACGACCGCAGCACCATCCTGTCGGCGCTGGACAACAGCGGCAAGCGCATACACGCCTCGCTGTCGATGCTGATCAACGCCGACCGCAAGATCAGCGTCGCCACCAACCTTGAGCAGGCGGCCGCGCTGGAGAAGCAGGTCGCCAGCATGCTCGATACCGCCGAATCCTCGGGCGGCGCCAACGGCATCGCCATCGTCGAGCACCGGCCTTACCAGATCGTGGTCATGCCCATCCTGGCGCCGACCACCATCGGCTGGATCGTGATGACCTTCCCGATCGACCGCCAGCTGGCCTCCGACATGCGCGAAGTCAGCGCGCTCGACACCACCGTGCTGACCCGCGACGCGCAGGGCAAGTGGCTGGCGGTCGGCTCGACGTTCAGCGGCGCTGTCGCGCAAACGGTGATCGACCAGATGCAAGCCATGGAGGCCACGCCGGCCGGTCCGTTCGACCTGACGCTGGACGCGGGCAAGTACAGCGCGCGCCTGCTGGCGATCGGCCAGGACGGCGGGCAGACCGCCAACGTGATGCTGGCCCGCTCGATCGACGAGGCGACCGCCGAATACAGCCGGCTGGAACGCTGGCTGATCGCGCTGACGCTGGGCGGCATCGTGATCTCGGCGCTGGCCATTGTCTTCACCGCCAAGCGCATCGCGCAGCCGATCAGCGAGCTCGCCGTCACGGCCAAGCGCCTGGAGCAGGGCGACTACAAAGGCCAGATCGACACCAGCCGCGAAGACGAGATCGGCGCGCTGGCCCATGCCTTCGACGCCATGCGCGAAGGGATCGCCAAGCGCGAACAGGAAATCCGCCGGCTGGCGTATTGGGACACGTTGACCAACCTGCCGAACCGCGCGCAGTTCGTGCTGCTGCTGAACGACGCGCTGGCCGATGCCGCCAGGCGCGAGGAAACCGTGTTCGTGCTGATGATGGACCTGGACCGCTTCAAGCACGTCAACGACGTGATGGGCCTCAGTTTCGGCGACGCCTTGCTGCGCCAGGTGGCCGGCCGTTTGCAGCTGCTGCTGGCCAACCGGCGCCAGTCGTCGGCGCAGGTGGCGCGGCTGGGCGGCGACGAATTCGCCGTGCTGCTGCCGGCCTCAGACCGCGACTCCGCGCTGCGCATGGCCGAAGAGATCCTGCACGCGCTGGAGACGCCGCTGTCGCTGGAGGACCAGACGGTGGACATCGGCGCGGGCGTGGGCATCGCCGGCTACCCGGAACACGGCAGCGACGGCGAGACCTTGCTCAGCATGGCGGAGGTTGCGATGTACGCGGCCAAGCAGCGCAACGATGGCGCCGTTGTCTACGACGCGGTGATGGACAAGTCCAGCGAGAAAAGCCTGTCGCTGCTGACGGAGCTGCGCAACGCCATCGAGCGCAACGAGTTCCGCCTGCATGTGCAGCCGAAGATCATGCTCGATACCGGCAAGGTGGTGGGCATGGAGGCGCTGGTGCGCTGGGTGCACCCGGAGCGCGGCAACGTGTTCCCCGACGAGTTCATTCCCTTCGCCGAGCAGACCGGCTTTATCCGCGTGTTGACGCGCTGGGTGATGGAGAAATCTGCGGAGCTGTGCCAGGAGCTGGCGTCCAAAGGCTATCCGCTGAAGATATCGGTCAACCTGTCCACGCGCGACCTGATGGACCAGGACCTGCCGGCCAAGTTTGCCGAGACGCTGGCGCGCCACAAGCTGGCCCCCGCCTCGTTCTGCCTGGAGATCACGGAGAGCGCCATCATGGACGATCCGGTGCGCGCCCAGCACACGCTGGAGCGCCTGAGCGCCATGGGCTTCGATTTGTCGATCGACGATTTCGGCACCGGCTATTCCTCGCTGGCCTACCTCAAGCGCCTGCCGGTGAATGAACTGAAGATCGACAAGTCCTTTGTGCTGAACATGGAGAACGACATCGGCGACACCAAGATCGTCCGCTCGACCATCGACCTTGGCCACAACATGGGCCTGCGCGTGGTGGCCGAGGGCATCGAGAGCGAGGCTGTATGGCGCCTGCTGGCGGAGCTGGGATGCGACCAGGGGCAGGGCTACTTCATGAGTCGCCCGATCCCCGGCGACCAGTTGACCGCATGGCTGGAGAAGTGGCAGGCGCCCGGCGCCATCGCGGCGCCCGCCCACGTCGAAATCGATATCGGCGGCTGATTCACTCCGCGCGCCCCATCCGGGATATTTGCATTTCGGTGGGCGGAATCTGCGGTACATCGCATAATCCGGGCGGGCAAGCCACGGCCTCCTTAAGCTGGCGCGATTCCAACCATCCAAGGAGGTTCCATGCAGCGCCTGTCCGCCGGTATTCTTGTTGTCGCCGCGCTTTGCGGTAGTGCCATCGCCGCCGAATCGCCCGGCCAGGAGTTCAAGCCCGGCGCGTTCAAGCTGCAACGAGGACCCCAGAACGAGCTGATGGTGCTGGGCACCGCGCATCTGTCGCAATTGCCGAAGTCCTTCGATCCCGCCAGCCTGAGTGTGCTGATGGAGCGCCTGGCGGGCTGGCAGCCCAAGGCCATCGCCATCGAAGCGCTCTCCGGGACGCAGTGTGCCTACCTGCGCAACTACCGCGAGCGCTACGACGATACGATCAAGTCCTATTGCTGGGATCCGGCGCCGGCCGCCACCGCCACGGGGCTGGATGTCCCCGCCGCGACCGCGCAAGTGGATCGCACGCTGGCCACCTGGCCGTCGGCGCCGGCCGCCGCGCAGCGCCGCAAGCTGGCGTCGCTTTTCCTGGCGGCGGGCGAGCCCGCGTCCGCGATGGTGCAATGGCTGCGGCTACCGGACGACGAGCAGCACGCGGGCGATGGCTTGAACGACAAACTGGTGGAGCTTCTCAACGGCCTGCGCCAAAAGCGCAACGAGACCTATCTGATCGCCGCGCCGCTCGCCGCCCGCTCCGGGCTTGAGCGGCTGTACGCGATGGATGACCATACCTCCGACTCCAACGTGGACGACGAAAAAGCCTACGGCGCAGCGATCATGAAAGCCTGGGACAATCCCGCCAGCGCGGCCCGCAAGCGCCAGGACGAGGCCTTGCGCGGCGCGTTGACGACACCCGCCGGCGTGCTGGCGATGTACCGCGCCTACAATGCCGCCGGCGCCGCCGAACAGGTATTCCACAGCGACTTCGGCGCCGCGCTGGAGGAGCCGTCGCCCAAGCATTACGGCCGCGGCTACGTCGCCTATTGGGAAACGCGCAACCTGCGCATGGCCTCCAACATCCGCGAGGCGATGAGCTATCTGCCCGGCAGCCGCACGCTGGTCATCGTCGGCGCGTCGCACAAAGGCTACCTGGAAGCGTACCTGAACCAGATGCACGACGTGCGCGTGATCAGCACGGACGCCATCCTGCGCGCCGAATAAACCACGCCGATAACGCTTTCCTATCATTGCTTATTTGTCACAAAGCAAGCTATGATTTACCACTGCACCCGCTGTAACGGCGGGTGCCAATGAGCCTTGGCGGCGCCGCAGCCCGGTCAGCCGCTTCCGAATATTCTTCGATCTTACGGACTTTCGCATGAAGCATTTGAAATGCGCTGCCTTGGCGGCCGCCGTCCTGCTGGCGCACAGCGCCTCCGCCCAAACCTGCGCCGTCGCCGGCCCCGGCATGAACTATCCCGTCACCCGCACCGTCGACCAGACCGACGACTACCACGGTGTCAAGGTGGCCGATCCATACCGCTGGCTGGAAGACGCCAACAGCGACGAGACCCACGCCTGGGTCGAAGCGCAGAACAAGCTGACGCAGGGTTACCTGTCGCAGATCCCCGGCCGCGACGCCATCAAGTCCCGCCTGACCAAGCTGTGGAACTTCGAGCGTTTCAGCGTGCCGTTCAAGGAAGGCGGCCGCTATTTCTACAGCCGTAACGACGGCCTGCAGAATCAATCGGTGCTGTACACGATGAAGACCCTGGCCGATGTGCCCCGCATGCTGCTCGACCCGAACACGCTGGCCGCCGACGGCACCGTCGCACTGGCCGGCCTGGCGGTGAGCCCGAATGGCCGCTACCTGGCCTACAGCACCGCGGCATCCGGCTCCGACTGGAACGAGATCAAGGTGCGCGACATCGACAGCGGCAAGGACATCGAGGACCGCATCCAGTGGGTCAAGTTCTCCAACACCGCGTGGCTGCACGACGGTTCCGGCTTCTTCTACAGCCGCTACGACGAGCCGAAGGAAGCGACCAAGCTGGCCGACGTGAACTACTTCCAGAAGCTGTACTTCCACAAGATCGGCACGCCGCAAAGCGCGGACACGCTGGTGTACGACCGCCCGGACCACAAGGACTGGGGCTTCGGCGCCGAGGTCACCGAGGACGGCCGCTTCCTGATCATCTCCGCCTCGCAGGGCACGGAGAACAAGAACCGCGTCTACTACAAGGACCTGTCGCGCAAGGACGCCAAGGTGGTGCCGCTGCTGGAGGACTTCGACGCGTCGTATAACTTCATCGGCAACGACGGCATGGTCTTCTGGTTCCGCACCGAGCGCGATGCGCCGCGCGGCCGCATCATCTCCATCGACACCCGCAAGCCGGATGTGCTGAACTGGAAGCAGATCGTTCCCGAAAGCTCGAACACCATGGTGTCGGCGTCCATCGTCAACAACCAGCTGCTGGTGGACTACCTGAGCGACGCTCATAGCCTGGTCAAGGTGTACGACCTCAAAGGCAAACCGCTGCACGACCTGGAGCTGCCAGGCCTGGGCTCGGCGGGCGGTTTCAGCGGCAAGCGCGGTGATACGGAGACCTTCTATTCGTACACCAGCTTCACCACGCCGACCACCATCTACCGCTACGACCTGAAAGCCAACAAGAGCAGCGTCTATCGCCAGGCCAAGGTTGACTTCGATCCGGCAGCGTTTGAAACGCGCCAGGAGTTCTTCACCAGCCGCGACGGCACCCGGGTGCCGATGTTCATCGTCTCGAAGAAGGGCCTGAAGCTTGACGGCAGCAACCCGACCTACCTGTACGGCTACGGCGGGTTCAATATCTCGCTGACGCCGTCGTTCTCGGTTGCCAACCTGGCGTGGCTGGAAATGGGCGGCGTCTACGTGATGGCCAACCTGCGCGGCGGCGGCGAGTACGGCGAATCGTGGCACGCGGCCGGCACCAAGCTGCAAAAACAGAACGTGTTCGACGACTTCATCGGCGCGGCCGAATGGCTGATCGCGCACAAGGTCACGTCGCCGGCCAAGCTGTCCATCGGCGGCGGCAGCAACGGCGGCCTGCTGGTCGGCGCGGCGATGACGCAGCGTCCCGAATTGTTCGCCGCGGCGATCCCGCAGGTGGGCGTGCTCGATATGCTGCGCTTCCATAAATTCACCATCGGCTGGGCGTGGACTTCGGACTACGGCTCGTCCGACAACGCCGACGAGTTCAAGGCGCTGGTCAAGTATTCGCCGCTGCACAATTTGAAGAAGGGCACCTGCTACCCGGCCACCATGATCACCACCGCCGACCATGACGACCGCGTGGTGCCGGCCCACAGCTTCAAGTTCGCCGCCACCGCGCAAGCCGACCAGGCGGGCGGCGCGCCCATCCTGATCCGCATCGACAGCAAGGCGGGCCACGGCGCCGGCAAGCCGACCACCAAACAGATCGAGGAAGTGGCGGACCGCTGGGGCTTCCTCAGCCGCGCGCTGAAGATGGACGGCGCCCTGGAGTCAGTCAAAGCGGCGGGTCAGCAGTGAGGGCCGGGCCAGCCGCCGGACCGCTGCTGTTCGCCATGTTGATGTCGGGCGTGGCGCCGGGGCTGGCCACCGCCGCCGATAGTACGGCCGCCGCATCGCAGCCGGCGGCCAAGAAGATCGTCGATGTCACGCGCGGCATGCAATCGCAGCCTGGCTTCATCGACGTCTGGCGCGACACGGACAAGGGCCGGGTGCTGCTGTCCGTGTCGGCGCTGGAGCAGCCCTTTCTGCTATTGAGCTCCTTGCCTTATGCGCTCGGTTCTAACGACGTTGGCCTCGATCGCGGCCAACCGGGCGAGATGCGCATGGTGCATTTCGAGAAGCACGGCGCCAGGCTGTTCCTGGTGCAGGAGAACACCAACTTCATCGCCGCCTCGGCGGACAAGGACGAACGCGCCGCCGTCACCGAATCGTTCGCCAGCGGCGTGCTGTGGTCCGGCGACATCCTCGCCAGCGAAGGCGAGCGGCATCTGGTCGACTTCTCCAGCTTCCTGCTGGCGGACCGCCATGGCGTCGCTGCGCGGCTGGCCGGGGCCAAGCAGGGCGCGTATCAGGTCGATGCGGCGCGCAGCGCGGTGCTGGCGGAGCAGGCCAAAGCCTTCCCCGACAACGTCGAACTGGAATCGCTGCTGACCTTTGCCGGGCCCGGACAAGCCGAGTACGTGCGCCAGGTCGCGGCAGACGCCAGCAGCCTGTCGCTGCGCCAGCGCATCAGCATGGTGCGCCTGCCCGCCATCACCACCGCCGCCGGCGGCTGGCATCCGCGCACCTACCATCCATATTCCGGCGGCTTCGACGCCACTTACTACGACTTCGCGACGCCGCTCGCGAGCAGCATCGACGTGCACTGGCAAGTGCGCCACCGCCTTGAGAAAACCGATCCATCGGCGGCGGTCAGCACGGTCAGGAAGCCGATCGTCTACTACGTCGACCGGGGCGCCCCGGAGCCGGTGCGCTCGGCGCTGATCGCCGGCGCGTCGTGGTGGGCCAGCGCCTTCGAGAAGGCCGGCTTCAAGGACGCCTACCGCGTCGAGCTGCTGCCGGAAGGCGTGGACGCGATGGACATCCGCTACAACGTGATCCACTGGGCCCACCGCGCCACGCGCGGCTGGTCGTACGGGAACGCGCTGGCCGATCCGCGTACCGGCGAGATTATCCGTGGCGCCGTCACACTGGGTTCGCAGCGCGTGCGGCAGGACATCCTGATCGCCGAAAGCCTGCTCGCCCCATACGGCAAGAACGCACCGGCCGACAAGCGGAAACTGGCCGAAGCCATGGCCTTGGCGCGCCTGCGCCAGCTGGCCGCGCACGAAGTCGGCCACACCTTGGGCTTCGCCCACAACTTCGCCGCCAGCCGCATGGGCAATGGCTCGGTGATGGACTACCCGCACCCCATCCTCAAGCTGGATGCCAAGGGCAACGTCGACATCGCCGATGCCTACGGCGTCGGCGTCGGGCCGTGGGACGACTACATCGTTAAATACGTCTACGGCGATTTCGGCAGCGGCGTGCAGGAGCAGGCGGCGTTGGCCAAGCTGCGCGCCGACGCGCGCGCGGCGGGCATGCTTTACTCCAGCGACCAGGACGACCGTTCGCCCGGTTCCAGTCATCCCGACGGCCTGCTGTGGGACTTCGGCGCCGACTCGATCAAGACCTGGGACCAGCTGGGCGCCGTACGCCAGCGCGCGCTGCAAACCTTCTCGGCCGACGTGCTGCCCGACAGCCGCCAGCTTGGCGAACTGGAAGCGCGCCTGGTGCCGGTCTACCTGCTGCAGCGCTATCAAGGCGAAGCGCTGGCGCGCCTGGTTGGCGGCGGCGATTTCGACTACGCCAGCAGCGGCGACGTCAAGGCCGGCATCGCCAATGCGGGTATCAAGGCCGTCGACGCATCGGTGCAGCGCCAAGCCCTGAACCGTCTGGCGGACAGCCTGCGCGCCGAATATCTTGCGCTGCCGCCCAATGTGCTCGACGTCCTGACGCCGCCAGCCATGGGCCATGAGCGCAGCCGCGAATACTTCACCACCCGCATGGACTCGGTGTTCGACGCCTTCTCGATCGCCGAGGCGGGCGCCGCGCAGACCGCCGGCTTCCTGCTCGATCCGGCCCGCATCAATCGCGTCGCGTGGCAGCACGCGCGCGACGCGCAGCAGCCAGGCGTGCAGGAAGTGCTGTCGCTGCTGCTGCAAAAGACGTGGAAGCGCGAACCGGTACCTGCTTCAGTTGCGGGCGGAGAAGCGGTGCAACTGGCCGCCAACTGGGTCGTGATCGATGCTACCTTGAATCTGCTCGACGGCGGCAAGCTGCATCCGCAGGTTGACGCCGAGGTGCGCCAGTCCGCGCGCGAGCTGGCGCAATGGCTGCAAAAGAACCCCGGCAAAGGCGTCACCGCCGACAGCCGCAAGCAGGCCGCCGCGCAGATCAACGCGTATCTGGCCGATCCGCGCAGCGTCAAGCTACGCGCGTTGCCGGCCATCCCGCCAGGCGCCCCGATCTGAGCCCCAATGCCCGTGCGCACCAAAATGACGCCTTATTTCGGTGCGCACGGACTTGGTGCGGCTCACTGCACAAAATAAAAACATCATAAAATCAACCACTTAAAATCTGCACCAAATTGGAACGAAAATTGCTTTTATCAGTGCTCGTTGTTAATTTTTGCATTATTTTGGGGAGAGATTTTGATGGATGGATACAAAGACGGCGCTAATGCACTGTTCATATTGCTAGGCGCTATCATGATTTTGGCCATGCATGCCGGCTTCGCATTCCTGGAGCTGGGCACGGTGCGCAAGAAAAACCAGGTCAACGCGCTGGTCAAGATCCTGGTGGATTTCGCGGTATCGACGATCGCCTACTTTTTCGTCGGTTACAGCATCGCCTACGGCGTCAATTTCTTCTCCTCGGCCGAGGTGCTGGCCGCCAAGAACGGCTATGAGCTGGTCAAATTCTTCTTCCTGCTGACGTTTGCCGCCGCCATCCCGGCCATCATCTCGGGCGGCATCGCCGAGCGGGCGCGCTTCCATCCGCAGCTGATCGCCACCGCGCTGCTGGTCGGCCTGGTCTATCCCTTCTACGAGGGCATCGTCTGGAACCATCGCTTCGGTGTGCAGGAATGGTTGATGTCCGCCTTCGGCGCCGAGTTCCACGACTTCGCTGGCTCGGTGGTGGTGCACGCCGTCGGCGGCTGGATCGCCTTGCCGGCGGTGCTGCTGCTGGGCGCGCGCCGTGGACGCTACATGAAGAACGGCGCCATCGCCGCCCATCCGCCATCGTCGATTCCCTTCCTGGCGCTGGGCGCGTGGATCTTGACGGTGGGCTGGTTCGGCTTCAACGTCATGAGCGCGCAGGCGCTGGACAAGATGAACGGCCTGGTGGCGGTGAACTCGCTGATGGCGATGGTCGGCGGCACGCTGGTTGCGCTGCTGATGGGGAAGAACGATCCCGGCTTCGCCTACAACGGCCCCTTGGCCGGCCTGGTGGCGGTGTGCGCCGGCTCGGACCTGATGCACCCGCTGGGCGCATTGGCCACCGGCGCCATCGCCGGCGCGGTGTTTGTGTGGATGTTCACGCTGGCGCAGAACAAGTGGAAGATCGACGACGTGCTGGGCGTGTGGCCGTTGCACGGCCTGTGCGGCGCCTGGGGCGGCATCGCGGCGGGGATCTTCGGCCAGAAGGCGCTGGGCGGTATCGGCGGCGTGTCGTTTGCCGCGCAGCTGGGCGGCACCGTGCTGGGCGTGGTGATCGCGCTGGCCGGCGGCTTCGCCATCTACGGCGTGCTGAAAGCCACGCTGGGCCTGCGCCTGGACCCGGAGGACGAGTTCCAGGGCGCCGACCTCGCCATCCACCGCATCAGCTCCACGCCGGAGCGTGAATCTAACTGGTAATTACCGGTGTATGACCACCAGCACAGCCTTTGCCTCGGTCTTGCCGACGTTGCGGATGATGTGCTGCTGGTCCCCCGGGTAGCGCGCCGTGCTGCCCAGCTTTACCTTCTTCTTGTCGGTTCCCACCTCCACCTCCACTGAGCCGTGCAGCAGCGTCAGGTGCTCCTGCGCGCCAGGATCGTGTCCCTGCGACGCCAGTTCGCCACCCGGCGCCAGCGTCAGCTCATACCACTCATACCTGCTGGCCAGTTCCAGCGGACCCAGGATGCGCAGCACATAGCCGGCGTGATGGCCGGGCAGGGTGGGGATTTCGTGCGCGTCGATCACGCGGATGGTCTCCGTCTGCCGCTCGGCCGTCGCCAGCAACTCGCCGATCTGCACGCCCAACGCATTGGCCAGCCGCCAGGTAATGGCGATGGTCGGATTGGCCTTTTCGCGCTCGATCTGGGACAGCATCGACTTGGAGACGCCGGCAATGCGCGACAGATCCTCCAGCGTCAGGCCACGGGCCAGGCGCAGCCGCTGCAGGGCGGCGCCGACTTCTGGAGGTGCATTGGTCGAAACAGGTGTTTTCATTGTTTTATTCGGCAGATGGGCTAAATTTCAAGTGAATCATTGCGCGCGCGTGGCTTGCGCTGTTCACTGGTGTTCTGTAATATTCGATATATTGAATTTGAGTTCGGCATAACGGATTTCGCATAACGTAGTGAAATCGTACCACAGACAGGAATCATCATGACCAATCCAGCAAAAAGCACCTTCTTCAGCGGCCTGCAGCAAAACCTCGATCAATTGCGCGAGCAGGGCCTCTACAAGCCAGAACGCGTTCTGGCCTCGCGCCAGGGCGCGGAAGTGATGAGCGAAGACGGTCGAATGCTGATCAATATGTGCGCCAACAACTACCTGGGCCTGTCCGGCCAGGAGTGGGTGGCGCAGGCGTCCATCGCGGCGACTGAAAAATATGGTTATGGCCTGTCGTCGGTACGCTTCATCTGCGGCACGCAGACGGTGCACAAGCAGCTGGAGCAGGCGATCTCCAAATTCCTCGGCACCGAGGACACCATCCTGTACGCGGCCGCCTTCGACGCCAACGGCGGCGTGTTCGAGCCGCTGTTCGACGAGAACGACGCCATCATCTCGGATGCGCTGAACCACGCCTCCATCATCGACGGCATCCGCCTGTGCAAGGCTGCGCGCTTCCGCTACGCCCACAACGACATGGCCGACCTGGAAACGCAGCTGCTGGCGGCCGCCGGCAAGCGCCACAAGGTCATCGTCACCGACGGCGTGTTCTCGATGGACGGCACCATCGCCCAGCTGGACAAGATCTGCGACCTGGCCGACAAATACGGCGCGCTGGTGATGATCGACGAATGCCACGCCTCCGGCTTCATGGGCAAGACCGGCCGCGGCACGCACGAGCACCACAACGTCATGGGCCGCATCGACATCATCACCGGCACCCTGGGCAAGGCCCTGGGCGGTGCGATGGGCGGCTTCACCTCGGCGCGCAAGGAAGTGATCGACATGCTGCGCCAGAAATCGCGTCCTTACCTGTTCTCGAACACGCTGGCGCCTTCGATCGCCGGCGCCTCGCTGGCCGTGCTGCAAAAGCTGTCGGAATCGACCGAGCTGCGCGACCGCCTGCACGAGAACACCGCCTTCTTCCGCAAGGAGATCGAGCGTATCGGCTTCACCATCAAGCCTGGTACGCACCCTGTAGTTCCTGTCATGTTGTTCGACGCACCCGTCGCGCAGAAATTCGCGGCACGAATGTATGAGCTGGGCGTTCTGCTCAGCGGCTTCTTCTACCCCGTGGTCCCGATGGGCCAGGCGCGCGTGCGTGTCCAACTGTCGGCGGCCCACAGCCGCGAACAGCTGGAGACCGTGCTCAAAGCATTCGAACAGGCAGGCCGTGAACTTGGCCTGCTGAAGAACTAAACATGAAAATCGTCAGGAACAATAATATGAACACTCAAGAACGCATCCTCGTGATCGGCGCCAACGGCCAGATCGGCAGTGAACTGGTGGAGGCGCTGGCCGCCCAGCATGGCGCGCAAAACGTCATCGCCGCCGACATCAGCCCGACCAATCTTTACAACGCCGCGCGCTACACCACGCTCAACGTACTGGATAAAGTGGCGCTGTCGGCGCTGGTCACGGAAGAAGGCATCACCCAGGTCTACCAGCTGGCGGCGATGCTGTCGGCCACCGGCGAAGCGGCTCCGCTGAAAGCCTGGACGCTGAACATGGACGGCCTGCTGAATATCCTGGAAGTGGCGCGCGAGCGCGGCGCCATCGGCAAGCCGCTGCGCATCTTCTGGCCTTCGTCGATCGCAGCCTTCGGCCCGAACACCCCGGCCGTCAACACGCCGCAAACCACGGTGATGGACCCGACCACGATCTACGGCATCAGCAAGCTGGCCGGCGAGCGCCTGTGCGAGTACTACTTCATCAAGTACGGCGTCGACGTGCGCTCGATCCGGTACCCGGGCATCATCAGCTTCAAATCGCCACCGGGCGGCGGCACCACCGACTACGCCATCGCCATCTTCCACTCGGCGCTGCGCGGCGAGCGCTATGAATGCTTCCTCGGCCCGCAGACCACGCTGCCGATGATCTACATGCCCGATGCGATCCGCGCCACCATCGAACTGATGGACGCACCGAAGGAACAGGTGAAGGTGCGTTCGGCCTACAACGTGGCCGGCGTCTCGTTCAACCCGGAGCAGCTGGCCGCCGCGATCACGCGCGCGCTGCCGGACTTCAAGATCGGCTATAAACCGGACAGCCGCCAGGCCATCGCCGACACCTGGCCGCAAAGCCTGGACGACTCCACCGCCAGCGCCGACTGGGGCTGGAAAGCCCGCATCGGCGTCGACGAGATGGTCGCCGACATGCTGGCCAACGTCGACGTCCACCTGGGCAAAGCGGCGTAATTCAAGCACATATAAAACACACATAAAAAAGAGAGAGACAACTGATGGACATGAGCGTATTCGACCTGTTTAAAATCGGCATAGGGCCGTCGAGTTCCCACACCGTGGGACCGATGGTGGCGGCGCGCCGTTTTTTGCTCGATAGCGCTCCGCTGAACGACGTCACCGGCGTCACCGCCGAGCTGTATGGCTCGCTGGCGCTGACCGGCGTCGGCCACGCCACCGACAAGGCGGTGATCCTCGGCCTGATGGGCGAGACTCCGCAGGACGTGGTGCCCACCAGTGTCGACTCTCAACTGGCAAAAGCCGAAGAAATGGGCGAGCTTTTGTTGTTAGGTTCCCACAAGGTGCCGTTCAAGCGCGGCACAAACTTGATCTTCCACATGGCCGAGTCGCTGGCCGAGCACCCGAATGGCATGCGCTTCACGCTGACCCGCGCCGACGGCAGCACCTTCAGCAAGGTGTACTACTCGGTCGGCGGCGGCTTCATTAAAGAGGAGGGCGAGGCCCACCAGGCCGCGCCGATGGTGGGCAGCGCGCCCGCCGCCGCGATTCCCTTCGCCTTCGACACCATGGACCAGCTGCTGGCCCACGGCGAACGCACCGGCCTGACCATCCCGCAGATGCTGCGCGCGAACGAGAACGTCAAACGTACCGACGATGAGCTGAACGCCGGCATCGACAAGATCTGGCACGTCATGCGCGACTGCATCGCCCACGGCCTTGAAACGGCGGGCCAACTGCCGGGCGGCCTGCATGTCAAGCGCCGCGCCGCCAACCTTTGGAAGCAGGCCAGCGACGCCAAGGCGTCCGACAACCGCTCCAACGACCTGCCGCACGACGCGCTGCACCAGGTCAGCCTGTACGCAATGGCGGTCAACGAGGAAAACGCCGCCGGCGGGCGCGTCGTGACGGCGCCGACCAACGGCGCGGCCGGCATCATCCCGGCGGTGCTGCGCTACTACGCGGAAGACTGCAAGCCGAGCGACCCGGTCACCGGCGTGCGCAACTTCATGCTGACGGCTGCGGCCATCGGCATGCTGTGCAAGCGGAACGCCTCGATCTCGGGCGCGGAAATCGGCTGCCAGGGCGAGGTCGGCGTGGCCTGTGCGATGGCGGCGGCGGGCCTGGTGGCGGCGCTGGGCGGTACCAACAACCAGATTGAAAACGCGGCGGAAATCGGCATCGAGCACCACCTCGGCATGACCTGCGACCCGATCGGCGGCCTGGTGCAGATTCCCTGCATCGAGCGTAACGGCATGGGCGCGGTCAAGGCCATCACGGCCGCCTCGCTGGCCCTGAAGGGCGACGGCACCCACTTCGTCAGCCTCGACGAAGTGATCGAAACCATGCGCCAGACCGGCGCCGACATGCAGGCCAAGTACAAGGAAACCTCGCTGGGCGGCCTGGCGATCCACGTCATCACCGTCAACCACGCGGCCTGCTGATCAGAGGTCCTTGGCGGCCATCTCCAGCGACAGCTGCTGGAACGCCGCCGGCTGCACCGGTTTGCTGAAGTAGTAGCCCTGCATTTCATCGCACTGCTGCGCGCGCAGGAAGGCCAGTTGCTCCGCCGTCTCCACGCCCTCGGCGATGGTCTTCAAACCGAGGCTGCGCGCCATGTTGATGATGGCGCTGACGATGGCCTTGTCCTCGGCGTCGGTGCTGATGTCGCGCACGAAGGACTGGTCGATCTTCAGCTTATAGACCTTGAACTTCTTCAGATGACTCAGCGACGAGAAGCCGGTGCCGAAATCGTCGATCGACATCCGCACGCCGCGCTCGTGCAGCTCGTTCATGATCGCGATGGCGCCCTGCGGATCATGCGCCGCCACCGCCTCCGTCAATTCCAGCTCCAGGTATTCCGGCGGCAGGCCTTCCTCGTCCAGTATCCGCGTAATGAGAGCCGGCAGTTCCCGGTAGCGGAACTGGATGGCGGACAGGTTGACCGCCATGACGATGGGCGGCAGCCCCAGATCCAGCCAAGCCCGCGCCTGGCGCACGGCCTGGCGCAGCACCCAGGTGCCGATGGACTGTATCAAGCCGCTTTCCTCGGCGGCCGGAATGAATTCTGCCGGCGACACCGTGCCAAGTTCCGGGGTGCTCCAGCGCAGCAGCGCCTCCGCGCCGACGATGCGCCGCTCGATCAGCGACATTTGCGGCTGGTAGACCACGTGCATCTGCTCGCGCTCCAGCGCGTAGCGCAGCGCGTTGACCAGTTGCAGATGGCGCGCGGCCTTCTGCTGCATGGCCGCGGTGAAGAAGCGCAGCCCGTGGCGGCCGCTGTGCTTGACCTGGTACATGGCGGCGTCGGCCCGCTGCAGCAGGGTTTCCAGGTCGCCGCCGTCGGCCGGGTACATCGCCACGCCTATCGATCCGGTCACCTTCAGGTCGTGTGGACCGACGCGGAAGGGCTGGTCGATCAGGTCGAGCAGTTTGCTCGCCACGTCTGCCGCCTCGTCGGCCTCCACCCGCTGGAGTATGAAAATGAACTCATCGCCACCCAACCGCGCGAGAATGTCCTGCGCGCGCAAGCCGCCGCGCAGGCGCTTGGCCAGCTCGCGCAGCAGGTCGTCGCCGATGCTGTGGCCCAGCGAGTCGTTGATGTCCTTGAAATGGTCCAGGTCCAGCATCAGCACCGCCATCGGCTCCTGGTTGCGCTCCGCTATGGCCAGCGCGAGGCGCGCATGTTCCTGCAATTGCGCGCGGTTCGGCAGTCCTGTCAGGGGATCGTAGCGCGCCAGGTACTGTATGCGTTCGTCGGCCAGCTTGCGGTCGGTGACGTCGCGGGTGATCCCCAGCAGCAGGCGCTGGCCTGCGGCGCCGTCCATCGGCGCGGCGTGCGTTTCCAGCCAACGGATGCTTCCGTTGAGGCCTTGTATCTTGAACTCCAGCCGTCCGGGTTCGCCGCCGATCACGCGTTGGTGCAGCGCCAGGAACGCTTCCCGGTATTCAGTCACGATCAGGTCGACCGCGTCGTGCCGCTGCAATTGCTCCAGCGATTCCGCGCCCATGATCGCCAGTCCGGCGGCGTTGATCTGCACCATGCGGCGCCCGGCGTCGATCAGCATGATGCATTCGGGGTCGGTCTCGATGATGGTGCGCAGGTGCTGCTCGCTGGTGCGCAGCGATTCCTCGGCCTGTTTGCGGGCGGTTCGCTGGTCGAAGTTCTGCAGCGCGAATTCGACATCCAGCTGCATCTCCAGCAGCAGCGAGCGCACTTCCTCGTCGAACGCGTTGACGGTGTCGGCATAGGGGCAGAACAGGCCGACCACCCGGCCTTTGCGCCGCAGCGGGATCGATGCCGACGCCCTCCAGCCGTAGCGCGCGCCCACCTGATGCCAGTTTGCCGTTTCCTGCGCGTTGACGAAATCCTGGCACCAATACGGTTCTCCGCTGCGGAAGGCCAGGCCGATCGGACCGCGTCCCTGCGGCTCGGCGGCGTCCAGCGATACCTGCAGGTTGGCCAGATATTCGGTGCCGTTGCCGGCCGAGGCCACGGGCATCACCCGCCCGGCTTCATGATCGACCATGCCGATCCAGGCCATCTTCATGCCGCCGTGGGTGACGACGGCCTGGCAAATCTGTTCGAATAATTCCTCCTCGCTGCCGCAGCGCACGATGGCCTGGTTGCACAGGCTGAGCGCGGAGTACAGCCTGCTGACACGCCGCATGCGCTCCAGCGCGGCCTCGCGCTCGGCGTCGAGCCGCGCCAGGCTTTGCTGCGTTTGCGCCAGCCATCCCCAGACGCTGTTGCGCGCCGCCGGCGGAACCACCAGCGCTTCGGCAAAGTCGCCCCGGCCCAGACGCTCGATGCCGGCGCGCAGTTGGTCGACGCCGCAGCCCAGCGCCGCGTCCAGTCCCCGCTTGGTGCGCCACAGGAGCAGCACCAGCAGCAGCGCGATGAGCGCGAACGTGATGCGCGCGATGTTGGCATCGTGTGTCGCATCAGCCACAGCTTCGCTGGTGCGCAGGTCCACACTGGCGTTGACTTCCCCGATTGGCCGCATGATGTCGGCCTTGGCGCGATGGTAGGCCGCGTCATGCAGCATCGCCATGGCGCCTGGCAGCGCCTGCGGATCGCCGCCGGCACGGATGGCGATGGCCGCGTGTTCGATGCCGGTCAGGCGGTCGGAGTTCTGCTTGGCTTCGGCGAGCAGCGCCAGTTCCGCCGTGCTGAAGCCCTCGGCGCGCATCATTTCCAGCAAGGGGATGGCGGGACCCGCAGGGCGTGGCCGGTGCGTCGGGTCCAGCACCAGGTCCCAATAGACGTTGTCGTAGTCCTGCGGGCGCGGCAGGCGGCCTTCGCGAATCTCGATGATTTCCTGATAATGCTGCCGATAGCGTTCGTCGCCGGTGATCACATAGCTGCGTGCCATGCGGGTCAGGTCGTCCGACGACTGCCGCAACTCGCCGACGATGTTATGGGACTGGTAGCGCAGGGCATTGGCGCGGTCGATGCGCTTTTCCGTCCACACGTAGACCGAAAAGGCCAGCGCGGCGACCAGCAGGAACCCCAGGCAAAGCCACAGATAATAGGCGAAACGGTAGGGCTGGCGGTTGGCTGTCGGGCTCATTTCGCTATTTTTTTGAGAGTGTGCCTCATAGTATAGAGTGCGGGACAAGCGCAAGGCCAGCCCCACGCCCGGCGCCGATAACCATAAAACAACGCGAATTTCACGGGAACCGGCGCGGCGCACTATAATATCCGCTCGCTTTGTACCGTTCTGCCTTTTATCCGTCAGCTCAACCGGACTTTCTAATCTATGCAATACGTGTCTACCCGCGCCGCCGCATCGGCCGCTTCGTCTTCTTCCCAACAATTCTCCGACATCCTGCTGGGTGGCCTGGCAGCCGATGGTGGCCTGTTCCTGCCGACCGCATACCCGCAAGTGACCGGCGCCGAACTCGATGCATGGCGCCAGCTGTCCTACGCCGACCTGGCCTACGAGATCCTGAAGAAGTTCGCGACCGATATTCCGGAAGCCGACCTGCGCGCGCTGACCGCCAAGACCTACACCAAGGAAGTCTACAAAAACGCCCGCAAAGGCGAAAAAGCCAGCCAGATCACGCCTTTGCGCGTGCTTGAAGAGGGGGCGAACGGCACCAAGCTGGTATTGCAGGCGCTGTCCAACGGCCCGACCCTGGCCTTCAAGGACATGGCGATGCAGTTGCTGGGCAATCTGTTCGAATACACGCTGGCCAAGCACAACGCGCAGCTGAACATCTTCGGCGCCACCTCCGGCGACACCGGCAGCGCCGCCGAATATGCGATGCGCGGCAAGAAGGGCATCCGCGTGTTCATGCTGTCGCCGCACAAGAAGATGAGCGCCTTCCAGACCGCGCAGATGTTCTCCCTGCAGGACCCGAACATCTTCAACATCGCCATCGAAGGCGTGTTCGATGACGCGCAGGACATGGTCAAGGCGGTCTCCAACGACCTGCCGTTCAAGGCCAAACAGAAGATAGGCACCGTCAACTCGATCAACTGGGCGCGCGTGGTGGCGCAGGTGGTGTACTACTTCCGTGGTTACCTGTCGGCGACCACCTCGAACGACCAGAAGGTGTCCTTCACCGTCCCGTCGGGGAACTTCGGCAATATCTGCGCCGGCCATATCGCCCGCATGATGGGCCTCCCGATCGACAAGCTGGTCGCCGCCACCAACGAAAACGACGTGCTCGATGAGTTCTTCCGCACCGGCGTGTACCGCGTGCGCAAGTCGTCCGAGACCTATCACACCAGCAGCCCGTCGATGGACATCTCCAAGGCGTCCAACTTCGAGCGCTTCATCTACGACCTGGTGGGCCGCGACGGCGACCGCACCCGCGCGCTGTTCCAGAAAGTGGAAACCCACGGCGGCTTCGACCTGTCCGGCAAACCGGGCAGCGACGGCGACGAGTTCAAGCTGGTGGCCAAGTACGGCTTCAAGTCCGGCAAGTCGACCCACGAGGACCGCCTGAACACGATCCGCGACGTGGCCGACGATTACGGTATCGTCATCGACACTCACACCGCCGACGGCATCAAGGTCGCACGCGAGAACCTGGAACCCGGCGTGACGATGATCGTGCTGGAGACCGCGCTGGCCGCCAAGTTCAACGAAACCATCCTCGATGCGCTGGGTGAGGACGCCGAACGTCCGGAAGGCTTCGAGAACATCGAAGACCTGCCGCAGAAGTTCGTCGTCATGCCGCCGGACGTGGAGAAGATGAAAGCCTACATCGCCGCCAACACCGGCCTGTAACCATGAGCGACGAATCCAAGCCCAAGTTCCAGGCCAAGCCGATGCTGGCGGTCGCCGAGGCGCTGGCCCTGATGGCCGCCGCCGCGCGTCCCGTGGCCGACGTTGAAGTCGTATCGACGCTGTCGGCCAACGGCCGCGTGCTGGCGAAGGCGCAGGTGTCGGGCATGAACGTGCCGGGCATGGACAACACGCAGATGGATGGCTACGCGGTACGCGCCGCCGATTGCGCCAGCGGCCGCGCGGCGCTGACGGTGTCGCAGCGCATCCCGGCCGGCCATGTCGGCCAGCCTTTGCTGCCGGGGACCGCCGCGCGCATCTTCACCGGCGCGCTGATTCCGGAAGGCGCGGACGCGGTGGTCATGCAGGAGCAGTGTGAATTGGCCGGCAACGTGGTCACGATCCGCCACACGCCCAAGTCCGGCGAATGGATACGCCGCGCCGGCGAGGACATCACCAACGGCAGCATCATCCTGCCGGCCGGCACGCGCCTGCGCAGCCAGGAGCTGGGACTGGCCGCCTCGGTCGGCCTGGCCGAGCTGCCGGTCAAGCGCAGGCTGCGTGTGGCCGTGTTCTTCACCGGCGACGAGTTGACGATGCCGGGCGAGCCGCTGGCGCCCGGCGCCATCTACAACTCCAACCGCTTCACGTTGCGCGCGCTGCTGGAAAACCTGGGCTGCGAGATCAGCGATTTCGGCATCGTGCCCGATTCGCTGGAGGCCACCCGCTCGGTGCTGCGCGAGTGCGCGCAAGGGCATGACCTGATCATCACCTCCGGCGGGGTGTCGGTCGGCGAGGAGGATCACATCAAGCCCGCCGTCGAGGCGGAGGGCAAGCTGAATATGTGGCAGATCGCCGTCAAGCCGGGCAAGCCGCTGGCGTTCGGCGAGGTGGGGCAGGC
The DNA here is from genome assembly GCF_009857655.1 of Duganella vulcania. Classification (NCBI taxonomy): domain Bacteria; kingdom Pseudomonadati; phylum Pseudomonadota; class Betaproteobacteria; order Burkholderiales; family Oxalobacteraceae; genus Duganella; species Duganella vulcania. The sequence goes on along the minus strand of NZ_WWCX01000005.1, from coordinate 119,286 downwards.
CTTCTTTGTCGGCCTGCCGGGCAATCCGGTGTCGAGCTTCATCACCTTCCTGATGTTCGTTCGCCCGTTCGTGCTGCGCCTGCAGGGCGTGACCGAGGCGCTGGCGCCGCGCGCGTTCACCATGCGCGCCGATTTCAACTGGCCGAAGGCGGACAAGCGCAACGAATTCCTGCGCGCCCGCATCAACGCGGCCGGGGGCCTTGAACTGTTCACCAACCAGAGTTCCGGCGTATTGACGTCGACCGTGTGGGGCGATGGCGTGATCGATAATCCGCCGGGCCAGGCCATCGCGGCCGGCGACGCCGTTCGATTTATACCGTTTAGCGAGTTAATGCACTGATGTCTGTTACCGTAAAATTTTTCGCCAGCGTGCGCGAGGCGCTGGGCGCATCGTCCGAGACGCTGGACCTGCCGGCCGGCGTGGGCACCGTTGGCACCTTGCGCGCCCACCTGGCCGCGCGCGGCGAGGCCTGGCAGCAGGCGCTGGGCAACCCGGCATTGCGCATGGCCTGCAACCAGGTAATGTGCGGCGCCGATACGGCGCTGGCCGACGGCGCCGAGGTGGCGTTCTTCCCGCCGGTGACCGGCGGCTGAGGCCTGAGGCCTAGCGCTTTTTAGGCTTGGCGCCGGCGCCGCGCGCCGCGTCCAGGTTATCGCACAAGGCGCAGGCCTGATTGTTGCGGTAGCGGCGCCATGCCGCGTAGGTGAAAATGGCCGCCGCGAACAGCGCCCAGACGGCGGCGCTCACGTAGTCTTCGCGCGCGGTCGAGCCTTTGAACCACTCCACCGCCGCCAGTATCAAAAACAAGGGCACTGCGGCTTGCAAATAGCGTTTAATCCAAAAAGTGGCGCCCATCGTATCTCCTGTACTTTGTCTCATATCGGACCGAATTCATGCAGTCTAGTTTGACACCTTTTCGTGTCGCCGTCATCGGCGGCGGTCCTGCCGGGCTGATGGCCGCCCAAACCCTGGCCCAGGGCGGGGCGCAGGTCGACGTCTATGACGCGATGCCGTCGGTCGGCCGCAAGTTCCTGCTGGCCGGGCGCGGCGGCATGAACATCACGCACGCCGAACCGTATGCCGATTTCGTGACGCGCTACGGCAAGGGGACCGCACCGTTGCGCCCCATGCTCGACGCCTTCGGCCCGCAAGACGTGCGCGACTGGGTGCATGGGCTGGGCGTGGACACCTTCATCGGCACCTCGGGCCGCGTGTTCCCGACCGATATGAAGGCCGCGCCATTGCTGCGCGCCTGGCTGCATCGGTTGCGCGAAAGCGGTGTGCGGTTCCACATGCGCCACCGCTGGCTGGGCTGGCGCGACGACGCGCTGCTGATGGATACCCCCGACGGCGAACTGCTGGTGCGCGCCGACGCGGTGGTGCTGGCCTTGGGCGGCGGCAGCTGGGCGCGATTGGGTTCGGATGGCGCATGGGTGCCGCTGCTGGCGGCGCGCGGCGTCGGCGTGGCGCCGCTGGCGCCGGCCAACTGCGGCTTCGACGTCGACTGGAGCGAGCATTTCAGCAGCCGCCACGCGGGCGAGCCGCTGACCACCGTCGCCATCATCTCCACCGGCGCGGACGGCAAGGAATTCCGCAAGCAGGGGCAGTTCGTCGTCACCCAGGGCGGCGTCGAGGGCAGTTTGATCTATGCCTTGTCGGCCGCGCTGCGCGACCAGATCGCAGCAAATGGCAGCACCACCATCCATCTCGACCTGCTGCCGGACCTGTCGCCGCAGCGGGTGGCGGACGAGGTGGCGCGCCCGCGCGGCGCGCGCTCGATGGCCAGCCATCTGCAAAGCCGCCTTGGCATCAAGGGCGTCAAGGCCGGCCTGCTGCGCGAGTGCCTGGGCAAGGAACAGTATGCGGACGAGGACCAGCTGGCGCAGGCCATCAAGCGGCTGCCGGTGCGCCTGCTGCGGCCACGCCCGATCGACGAGGCGATCAGCAGCGCCGGCGGCGTGCGCTGGGATGCGCTGGAGGGGACGATGTTGAAGTCGGCGCCGGGCGTGTTCGTGGCCGGCGAGATGGTGGACTGGGAAGCGCCCACCGGCGGCTATCTGCTGACGGCCTGCCTGGCCGGCGGCCAGGCGGCGGGACGCGATGTCCTGGCTTGGCTGAAGCGCGGCTGATTTATTCCCAGGTCACGTCGCCGGAACCGGTGCGGCTGACGTTGCGGTTGTCGGGATTGCCGAATACGCGGATATCGCCGCTGCCACGCAGCGTCAGGTCCGCCGACTGCTTGGCGAACACCTGGCTGGTGCCGGAGCCCTTCAGGTTGACCGTCACCTTTTCCGAAGCCAGGTGGCGCGCATCGAGGTCGCCGGAACCGGTCAACTCGGCGTTCAGTGTCTTGCAGCTGCCGGAAGAGGTGATCTGGCCCGAGCCGACCAGCTCCAGCTCCACATTCTCGCTGCTGCCCGCGTTCAGGTTCAGATGGCCGCTGCCATGGGCGCCGGCGGTCAGTTCGCGATAGCGGCCGGTGAAGTTCACATTGCCCGAGCCGTGCAGTTGCAGTTCCAGCTTGTCGCCGTTGAAGCCCGTCACCTTGGTCTCGCCGCTGCTGCGCACCGCCAGCTCTTCCAGCTGCGGCAGCACCAGCTCCACCTGCAATGGGTGGCGCGGATTGAGCAGCATGCCCTTGGTGCCGATGTGCAGGTCGCGGCCGTCCTGGATGGTTTCGATATTGGCCAGCGAACGCTGTTCGCCGCGCACCTTCAGCGACGCCACCGGACCCTGGATCAGAATCAGGTCGATCGGGCCGTTGAGTTCCACCGCGGTGGCCATGGCGTCGATCTTGCGGGTTTCGCTGCCCAGGGCGCGTCCGGCGGAGCTGGTCGGGCTGGTGCTGCCGTAAGCCTTCAACATGCTGTAGCTGATGGCGATCAGGACGAAGGACAGCAGCAACAGGCTGGTCCCGATTTTCAATAATGCGCGCATGGTCATGCCTCCTTAGCGTCCGCGAAGCAGGGACACGTTCATTGCGATATACCGTTTCAGGCCGATCATGGTGTAGCGGGTGACGACGATGCTGATCAGGCAAAGCGCGATCCCGCCCAGTATCAGGCCGAAGCCGATCAGCGACTGGCTGGTGCGGGCGCCGCTGTCGAAATCGGTGGTGATGTGCAGGTCGCCGGTGGCGACCGCCTCGGCGCGGTTCAGCAGGCGTCCGCTGCGGCTCAGGTTCTCGTCGCCGCTGGTGCTGTTGTCGGTGTTGGCCGGGTCCTTGTTGATCTGGACGCCCATGCTGTTGATCGCCATGCGCCAGCCCTGGATATCCTGTTCTTCCTGGTCCGTGTCGAAGTGCGAGTTGGTGAACGCCATCACATGGCGCAGCGGGCCTTCCAGCGCCAGCTCGTTCTGGCCCGACAGGCCGCTCGACACCAGTGCGATGCCGGCGATGTAGAAGGCGAAGGCCGAGATGTAGACGGCGCCCAGCAGCGAGGCGTACACCATCGCCGGGATCACCATGAACAGGTTGAAGATGGCCAGGCCGATGAAGGACACCACCATGCGGGCCAGGTTGACCGGGGTTTTCTTTTGCTCGAAGGCGTTCAGGTGGACGTTGGCGCGCAAGGTCATGGCGACCTTGCGTGGTTCGTCGAGCTCCTTGTACACCTCCGCCTCGCTGCGGCCGGCGACCAGGCCGTCGATGAAGCGCTGCTCGTAATAGGCCAGGGTCTTGGCCACCGTTTCCGGGGGCAGGCCCTGCATGGCCTGTTTGAGCGCGTCGAGGTATGCCTGCTTGTTCATGATATCAAATACCTAATGTTGCGCTGTTGTGTGCCATGGCCATCGCGCTGCTTGCCACCGGCGCGGTCTGCACGATGGCCACCGTGCTGGCCGCGACGAAGGCGATCAAGGCAAGGGTTTTGAGGCTGAGGGCGATGTTCATGTTGATTCCAATGTTGGTCTTTTGTCGATGATGCTACTGTACGCAAGCGCCCGGCCAGGCGCCATCGGCATGAGACAGGCTGCATAAATAGCGGGGCAGACGACCAAAACCGGGGACTAGATGGTGGCCCCCTTGAGCAGCGCGGCGGCGGCGACTCCGCTGCGGACCGCCGATTCCAGCGTGGCAGGGTAGTCGCCGGCGGTGTAGTCGCCGGCGATGACCAGGCCGGGCAGGCCGCTGTCGTTGGCCGGGCGGGACACGCCGGGCGCGCAGGCGTAGGTGGCGCGCTTCTCGGTGATGACCTTGAACCACTTCGGCCGGCCCAGCTCCGGGCGCTGGAAAACCGCCGCCAGCTGGACCGCCACCGCCTCGGCCAGCAGGTCCTGGCTTTGCGCGGTGGCGCTGCCGGAGGCGCTGATGACCACCGCCAGCAGGCCGGCCTGGCCGGCGTCGAGCTGGCCGCGGTCGAACACGAACTGGCCCCATTGATGGTTGTCCGGGTCGTCCAGCAGGGCGAAGAAGGGCAGTTCCAGCCGGGTCGCGGCGTCGTATTGCAGGTAGCAGGTGGTGATGGCTTCCGGCTCGAACGCGGTCAGCTGGCTGCACAGGGCGGAGGTGTCGCAGTCCGGTATCGCGTGCAGTAGCGTGGCGGCTTGGCTGGCGCCGGTGGCCAGCACCACGCCGCTGAAATAGGTGCTCCAGTTGCCGCCCACGGCGGCGCCGCTGATGTCGAGCTGCCACAGGCGGCCTTCGATGGAGCGCAACGCCTGCACCTTGGCGCCGGTGCGCACCGAGCCGCCGTGCGCCTCGACGTAGGCCGCCGCCGCCTCGGGCAGCAGGGCGGACAGGTCGGCGCGCGGCAGCAGCATGTCCGAGGCGCTGCGTTTGGCGCCCAGGCTGTCGCGCAGCACGTTGAGGAAGACCTGGGCCGAGGCGCGTTCCGGCGGCGTGTTCAGGGCGGCCAGGCAGAGCGGGCGCCACATCAGCTGGATCAGGCGCGGCGTCTGGTCGAAGCGTTGCAGCAGTTCCGTCACGCTGCAATCGGTGTGCAGGGTCCAGCCCATCCAGCGCGCGGTGGTGGAGAAGCGCGCCAGGCTGAGTTTATCGGCGCGCTGCAACCCTTTGGCGCGCAGCAGCGCCAGCGCCAGGTGCAGCGGCGCGGGCAGGCGCGGCGCGACGAAGTTCATGCCGCCGCTGCCGGCCGGGTAGCGCATCTGCAGCGGAAGGGACAGCAAGGCCTGCTCGCGGTCCACGCCGGTCAGCTTCATCAGCCGCAGCGTTTCGCTGTAGGCGCCCAGCAGGATGTGCTGGCCGTTGTCCAGGTGGCGGTGGTCGGTTTCGATGCGGCGCGCGCGGCCGCCCAATGTGCGCGCGGCCTCCAGCTGCGTGACCTTGTAGCCGGCGCGCGCCAGTTCGACGGCCGCCGCGCAACCGGCCCAGCCGCCGCCGATCACCGCGACCGCGCGCGAAGTCAGCCCCGGCTCGACCTTGCCGGTGCGCTGGTCGGCGACTTCCTTAGCCACGAATGTAGGTCTTCCACGCCAGCCAGAGCTTGCGGATCGGCGTCAGCGAAATGCGCTGCGTGAGCACGTGGAAGCCGTCTGCCTGCACTTCGTCCAGCAGCGTGCGGTAGATGGCGGACATCATCAGGCCGGGGCGCTGGGCGCGCCGGTCTTCCTTCGGCAGCAGCGCGAAGGCTTCGTCGTAAACCTTCTGCGCGCGCGCGGCCTGGAAGGCCATCAGCTTTTCGAAGTTCTCGCTGTGGCGGGCGTTGAGCAGGTCGGCGGCGGTCACGTTGAACTGCTGCAGCTCGTTAATCGGCAGGTAGATGCGGCCCTTGCGCGCGTCTTCGCCGACGTCGCGGATGATATTGGTCAGCTGGAAGGCGTGGCCCAGTTTTTCCGCGTACAGCAGCGTCTCCGGGCGGGTCGCGCCGAAGATGCTGGCCGACAGGATGCCCACCACGCTGGCCACGTGCCAGCAGTACTTGGTCAGCGCCGCGTAGTCGAGGTAGCGGGTCTGGTTCAGGTCCATCTCCATGCCGTCGATGATGGCCTGCAGGTGCTGCTGTTGCAGGTTGTACGGACTCAGGTGCGGCTGCAGCGCCTGCGTGACGGGGTGGGTCTGCTGGCCTTCGTACATGCTGGCGATTTCCTTGCGCCACCAGGCCAGCTTGATGCGGGCGACCGATTCGTCGGTGCACTCGTCGACTGTGTCATCCACTTCGCGGCAAAACGCATACAGGGCGGTGATTGCGCGGCGACGCTCCGGCGGCAGGAACAGGAAGCTGTAGTAGAAACTGGAGCCGCTCTGGGCGGTCTTTTGCTGGCAGTAGTCGTCGGGAGACATGGATAAAAAAGCAAGGATGACATCGAAGCCGCTATTCTATAGGTTAAGTGTAACAATGTGGGCCACTGTCGGCACAGCGGGCATGGATTGGAGTACAGTTCCAAGTTCTCAATTAAACAAGATTGTTCACTAGCTAAGGGGAACTTCCATGAATGCCACTGGCCGTCCGGAAGGCTGCAACACCGTCACACCCAACTGCATCGTCAGCAATGTGGCCGATGCGGTCGCGTATTACCAGAAGGTATTCGGCGCTGAAGAATTGTTGCGCCTGCATACGCCGGATGGCAAAGTTGTGCATTGCGAGCTGAGGATAGGCGATTCGCGCATCAACCTGGGTGAATCCATGGAGGGCTGGCCGGAGCAGCCGCTGCTGGCGCAGATCTACGTGCCGGACGCCGATGCCACTGTGGCGCTGGCGATCGAGTCCGGCGCGAAGGCGCTGAGCCCGGTCGGCAATATGTTCTTCGGCACGCGCGAGGGGCGGGTGATGGATCCGTTCGGTAATACCTGGACCATCGCCACGCATCAGAAACAGGTCTCCGGCGCGGAAATGCAGCGCCTTTTGAATGAGATGTATGCATGATACAAATTCGTGAAATCGATCACCTGGTGCTGCGCGTCGTCGATCTGGCGCGCATGCTTGACTTTTACTGCGGCGCGCTGGGTTGCACGATCGAGCGCCGGCAGGATGAAATCGGCCTGGTGCAATTGCGCGCCGGCGGCAGCCTGATCGACTTGGTGCCGGTGGATGGCAAGCTGGGCCGCGTGGGCGGCGCAGCGCCCGGCGCCGAAGGGCGCAATATGGACCATTTCTGTCTGCGGGTGGAGCCCTTCGACGAGCCGGCCATCCGCGTCCATCTGCTGGCGCACGGAGTGAAGGCAGGGCAAGTGGAATCGCGCTACGGTGCGGAAGGAGAGGGGCCGTCCATCTATCTGACTGACCCGGAGGGCAATGTTGTTGAGTTGAAAGGTGCACCAAATCAACTGTGACGACGGGTTGTTATCATCGGGGATACAATATGTTACGTTTCCCTGGAGATGCCCCGTATGTACCAGCAGTCAGCCGCCGCCATCTTGTTCATTCCACTGTTATGGGGCTGCGGCCGCGCGCCAGCCGCGGCCGATGTCCCAATGAAATCCGCTACCTATTACGAAATGCACCTGCAGGAGGCCGCGCAGGTGGCGAGCCGCTGCCATCTGCTCAATGAACAGCAACAGCGCAAGCTCAGCGGGCGCGATTACCAGGAGTGGCGCATTTCGAATGAATGGGCCAATTGTCATACCGCGATATCGGTGACGGACGCGGCCGCGCTGCGCGATTCGCTGCTCAAGCCGCCACCGTCGCACGGGGCGAACGCGGCGCTATCGCCTTAAGCTGCCTGCGCGGCGGCGGCCAGGCGGGTCGGACAGCACCCGCACGATGACGCTGAATGGAATGTTCCTGCGCACCAGAAACTCCGACGCGAATGCCCGTCCACGGCTTTGCAGCAGGTTCACGCCCAATTCCACCACTTTCGATGTTTCCAAATCCGGTCGCGACGACCGATCTTCCATAATCATAATGCCACCTCTCCATTTTCCGGGAAGGTAGCATGGGGAAGGAACATTGTGCAGCGGAAACGATCTAATCGTGCTCGGCTATTTTTGGACTGCGGGATCGCCTCAAGCGGTCCTCAATACCGCCTTCATCCGCTTCTTCATCCGCACGGCCGCCCAGAAAATACCCAGCCAGTCGCGCCTGGTGAGCTTGGGCCGGTGCAGGAATACGTCGTATTCGGCCGCCTCGATCGCGTCCAGGATGCGCAGGCCGCCTTGCACCACCATGCGCAGCTCGAAACCTATCCGTCCATTCAGGCGCAGGGCCAATGGCGCGCCGCTTCGCATCAGCGCGCGGGCGCGGTCCACTTCAAACTTCATCATGGAGCGCCAGCGGGGGCGGGCGCTGGCGTGGTCGAGCGCCGCCGGCGAAATGGCGTAGCGGCTCAAATCCTCCAATGGGATGTAGATGCGCTCCTTATGGATGTCGATCGCCACATCTTGCAGGAAGTTGATCAGCTGCAGTGCGGTGCAGATGGCGTCGGAATCGCGGATATTCTCTTCATCGGCCTGGCCGTACAGGTGCAGCATCATGAAGCCGACCGGATTGGCCGAGCGGGCGCAATAGTCCAGCAGCGCATCGTAGGTGGCGTAGCGGCTCACCAGCACGTCCTGTTTGAAGGCCGACAGCAGGTCGAACAGCGGCTTGAGCGGCAGGTCGTACTGGCGCACCACCTGCGCCAGCCGCTCGAACATCGGATCGTGCGGGGTGCCGCCGGCCTCGATCTGGGCCAGCGCGGCTTCATAGGCGTTCAGCTCGGCAAGCCGCTGCTCGGGCGCGGCGTCGCCCTCATCGGCGAGGTCGTCGGCGCTGCGGGCAAAGGCGTAGATCGCTTCCACCGCCGGCCGCAAGCGGCTGGGCAGTAGAAAAGATGCAACAGGGAAATTCTCGTAGTGATCTACCGGCATAAAACTGGCCCAAAAGCAAAAAATAAAGTTAATGACGCGAAAGTCATTTGCAAACACACGAGGTCGGCATATAATAAATTAACGGAAAGTCATTAATTTCCGAGCCGTAATAGTAGTGCCATCTACACTCCAGAGCAAGCTAAAGGAATACACCGTGGTCGCCTTTGAAAAACAGCGTCAGATTTCCCCCCTTCTTATTGCCGTGCTGGCCGCCGCCGCGCTGGCGGGCTGCTCCAAACCCGCCGAGAAAACCGAAGACATTCGCCCTGTGCGCGCCATGGTCCTGGCCAGCAGCGACGTCGACGTCAATGCCGAGTTTTCCGGCGAGGTGCGCGCCCGCGTGGAATCGCGGTTGGGCTTTCGCGTCGGCGGCAAGATCGTCAGCCGCAAGGTCGATGTCGGCACGCTGGTCAAGCACGGCCAGGTGTTGATGCAGCTCGATCCGCAGGACTTGCAGCTGTCGCAGGCCCAGGCGCTGGCCGGGCTGCGCGCGGCCGAAACCAACCGCGACCTCGCCAAGGCCGAGCTCAAACGTTATCAGGAACTGCGCAACAAGAACTTCGTCAGCCAGGCCGTGCTGGACGCCAAGGATTCCACCTACAAGGCCGCCCAAGCCAATGTGGACGCCACGCAGGCGGCTTATCGTGGGCAGTCCAACCAGGCGGCCTATGCCAGTTTAGTGTCCGATGTTGACGGTGTTGTGACGGCGGTGGATGCCGAAGTCGGCCAGGTGGTGCAGCCGGGCACGCCCGTGGTGCGCGTGGCCAAGCAGGGCGAGAAGGAAATCGTCATCGGCCTGCCGGAAGACAAGGTCGAGACCCTGCGCCGCGTTCCGGACGTGCAGGTGCGTCTGTGGGCCGATCCAGGCAACGTGGTGGCGGGCAAGATCCGCGAGATCTCGCCGGTGGCCGATCCATCGACCCGCACCTACACCGTCAAGGTGGTGATTCCGGACTCGCTGTCCGAAGCCAAGCTGGGCATGACTGCCGTGGTGCAGTTCGCCTCCAAGACGGCCAAGCCGCAGATCAAGGTGCCGCTGACGGCGCTGTACTATGAAAAATCCGCCTCGTCGGTCTGGGTGGTGGAGGGCGGCGTGGTCAAGCTGGTGCCGGTCACCATCGACGGCGCGGCCGGCAACGAGATCGTGCTGGCGGGCGGCGTCAAGCCGGGCCAGACGGTGGTGACGGCGGGTGTCAACCTGCTCAAGCCGGGCCAGAAGGTCAAGATCCTCGGTAACGATCTGCCTGCCGCCGCGCCTGCCGTTGCGCCTGCGGTCGCGGAGACCGTCAAATGAAGGGGGGCTTCAACCTTTCACGCTGGGCGCTTGAACACATCCCGCTGACGCGCTACCTGATCGCCGTGCTGCTGATAGGCGGCATGCTGAGCTATTCCAACCTGGGCCAGGACGAGGATCCGCCGTTCACCTTCCGCGCGATGGTGGTGCGGGCCAACTGGCCGGGCGCGACCTCGCTGCAGATGGCCGAGCAAGTCACCGACAAGCTGGAGAAGAAGCTGCAGGAGACGCCGGACATCGACGAGATCAGCAGCTACTCCAAGCCGGGCGAGACCACCATCATCCTCAAGCTGCGCGAATCGGCGCCGCCCAAGGAAGTGGCGCAGTCCTGGTACCAGGTGCGCAAGAAGATCGGCGACATCCGCGGCACCTTGCCGCCGGGCGTGCAGGGGCCGTTCTTCAACGATGAATTCGGCGACACCTACGGCTCGATCTTCGCGCTGTCCGGCGACGGCTTCACCTATGCCGAGATGAAGGACTATGCCGATTTCGTCCGCCAGCAGCTGCTGGGCGTGCCGCTGGTGTCCAAGGTCGAGCTGTTCGGCGTCCAGGACGAGAAGATCAACATCGAGTTCTCGCACAAGAAGTTCGCGCAGCTGGGCATTCCGATCGAGGCCATCGCCAACCAGATCGCCACCCAGAACACGGTGGAGGCGACCGGCGTGCTGGTCACGCCGACCGACAACCTGCAAGTGCGTGTGACCGGTGCGCTCAAGACCGTCAAGGACCTTGAGGAGCTGGAGCTGCGCGCCAACGGTACCACCTTCCGCCTGGGCGACTTCGCCACTGTCAAGCGCGAGTACCAGGACCCGCCGGGCAACAAGATGCGCTTCAACGGCAAGGAAGTGATCGGCCTGGGCGTGTCGATGGAAAAGGGCGGCAACATCATCCAGCTCGGCAAGAGCATGGAAAAGACCGTCGCCGCGATGAAAGCCAAGCTACCGGTCGGTATCGAGCTGGAGCGCGTGTCGGACCAGCCTGAGGCCGTCAAGGCTTCGGTGGGCGAGTTCGTGCACACGCTGATCGAAGCGGTGCTGATCGTGCTGGCCGTCAGCTTCGTCGCGCTGGGCATGCACAGCAAGCCCAAGCTGCGGCTGGACGTGCGTCCAGGCCTGGTGGTGGCGCTGACCATTCCGCTGGTGCTGTCGGTGACCTTCCTGTTCATGCGCATGCTCGACATCGACCTGCACAAGATCTCGCTGGGCGCGCTGATCATCGCGCTGGGCTTGCTGGTGGACGACGCCATCATCGCCGTGGAAATGATGGTGCGCAAAATGGAGGAGGGCATGTCGCGCTTAGACGCCGCCACCTTCGCCTACACCTCGACCGCGATTCCGATGCTGACCGGCACGCTGATCACGGTGGCGGGCTTCCTGCCGATCGGCCTGGCCAAGTCGGCGGCCGGCGAATACACCTTCTCGCTGTTCTCGGTCAACGCGCTGGCGTTGGTGATTTCGTGGGTGGTGGCCGTGGTGTTTACGCCTTACATCGGCTACGTGCTGCTAAAAGTGAAGCCGCACGCCGAGGGCGGCAGCGATCATGACCTGTTCGACACGCCGGGCTTCCGCAAGTTCCGCGCGGTGGTCAACTGGTGCGTCGAGTACCGCAAGACCACCATCGCGGCCACGCTGCTGATCTTCGCACTGGGCGTGTACGGCTTCAAGTTCATCGAGAAGCAGTTCTTCCCGGACTCCAGCCGTCCCGAGCTGATGGTCGAGCTGTGGACGCCGGAAGGCACGACCTTCGCCGCCAACGAGGCGCAGGTGAAGAAGTTCGAAGCCTTCATCCGCAAGCAGGAAGGCGTGGTCAGCGTGACCAGTTACGTCGGCACCGGCAGCCCGCGCTTCTACCTGCCGCTGGACCAGATCTTCCCGCAGACGAACGTGTCGCAGATCGTCGTGCTGCCGAAGGACCTGCATGCCCGTGGCGCCTTGCGCGACAAGATCGTCGACGTCTTCAAGCATGACTTCCCGGAAGTGCGCGGCCGCGTCAAGCTGCTGCCGAACGGGCCGCCGGTGCCGTATCCGGTGCAGTTCCGCGTGACCGGCGGCGAAGTGGAGAAGGTGCGCGCCATCGCCGACCAGGTGAAGGACATCATGCGCGCCAACCCGAACACGCTGGGCGTCAACGACAACTGGAATGAATCGATCAAGGTGCTGCGCCTCGACCTGGACCAGGACAAGATGCGCGCGCTGGGGGTGACCTCGCAAACCGTGATGCGGGCCGCGAACACCATCCTGTCCGGCACCACCATCGGCCAGTTCCGCGAGGACATCAAGCTGATCGACATCCAGATCCGCCAGCCTATCGAGGAGCGCAACACGATCTCGATCCTGAACGACACCAACATTCCGACCGCCAGCGGCAAGTCGGTGCCGATCAGCCAACTGGCCCGCGCGCACTTCGTGTGGGAGCCGGGCGTGGTGTGGCGGGAAGGGCGCGAATGGGCGATCACCGTGCAGTCCGACGTGGCCGATAACATCCAGGGCCCGACCGTGTCCGGCCAGATCGAGCCCAAGCTCAAGCAGCTGCGCGACAACCTGCCGGCCGGCTACGCCATCAGGGTCAAGGGCGCGGCGGCGGACAGCGGTTCGGCCGAGGCGTCGATCGCGGCCAATCTGCCGCTGGCGATCTTCATCATCTTCACGCTGCTGATGCTGCAGTTGCACAGCTTCTCGCGGGCGCTGCTGGTGTTCCTGACTGGCCCATTGGGCGTGGCGGGCGCGGCGATGGCCTTGCTGGTGCTGGGCCGCCCGCTGGGTTTCGTGGCCAACCTGGGCATCATCGCGCTGTTCGGCATGATCATCCGTAACTCGGTGATCCTGGTCGACCAGATCGAGCAGGACATCAAGGCCGGCCACGATCCGTGGACCGCGATCGTCGAGTCGGCGGTGCGGCGCTGCCGTCCGATCATCCTGACGGCCGCCGCGGCGGCGCTGGCGATGATTCCCTTGTCGCGCTCGGTGTTCTGGGGCCCGATGGCGGTGGCGATTATGGGTGGCCTGATATTGGCGACGGCGCTGACTTTATTATTCTTGCCGGCACTGTATGCGGCATGGTTTAGAGTGAAAAAGCCAGTGAAATAAGGAAAAAACAGCGGAATGTTGGCGACATATTAAAAATCGTCACATTTCGCTGAAAAACCCGTTAGAATACCGCGTTGAAGTTGAAAGCTCCTGCGGACTCCAGCGGGAATAGGGCGACCGTTTTCACTTACGGGTCGCCCTTTGCTTTTGTGCAAACATGCCGCGAGGATGGCGAAATTGGTAGACGCACCAGGTTTAGGTCCTGACGCCAGCAATGGTGTGGGGGTTCGAGTCCCCCTCCTCGCACCAACTGTATTACTATTTTTTTGGACGATTTTTACATGGCAACTGCAGTCGAAACCTTAGGCAAACTCGAACGTCGTATCACGATCTCCTTCCCGCTGACCGAGGTCCGCGCTGAAGTTGAGAAGCGTCTGAAAGTGCAAGCCAAATCGGCTAAGGCACCAGGCTTCCGTCCGGGTAAAGTTCCTATGAAAATGGTCGCGGCACAATACGGTTATCAGATCGAGACCGAAGTGCTGAACGATAAAGTTGGCCGCGCTTTCAACGACGCCGCCAACGCCGCCGAGCTGCGCGTAGCGGGCTACCCACGCATCGAGCCTAAGGAAGATTCGCCAGCGGGCGTCCTGACCTTCGACGCGACCTTCGAAATCTACCCGGAAGTGGTCGTTGGCGACCTGTCGACCGTGGAAATCGAAACCGTCAAGGCTGACGTGTCGGAAACCGAAATCGACAAAACCATTGAAATCCTGCGCAAACAGCGCGTGCACTTCCACACCAAGGGCGAAGCTGGCGAACACGGCGACGGCGGCGAAGCTGTCGCAGCCAACGGCGACCGCGTGACCGTGGACTTCGTCGGCTCGATCGACGGCGTTGAATTCCCAGGCGGCAAAGCTGAAGACTACGCTTTCGTGCTGGGCGAAGGCCGCATGCTGCCAGAATTCGAAGCCGCCACCGTCGGCCTGAAAGTCGGCGAAGCCAAGACCTTCCCACTGGCCTTCCCAGAGGACTACCATGGCAAGGACGTTGCCGGCAAAACCGCATCGTTCACCATCACCCTGAAGAAGCTGGAATGGGCGCACCTGCCGGAAGTCGACGCTGAATTCGCGAAATCGCTGGGCGTGGCCGATGGCGACGTCGCTAAAATGCGCGAAGACATCAAAGTCAACCTGGAACGCGAAGTTGCCGGCCGTGTCAAAGCCCGCAACAAGGAAGCCGTGATGGAAGCGCTGGTGAAAACCGCGACCCTGGACGTGCCACAAGCCCTGATCGCCCAAGACACCGAGCGCCTGGCCGAAATGACCCGTCAGGACATGGCCCAGCGCGGCATGAACGTCAAGGACATCCCGTTCCCACCAGAACTGTTTGCGGAAAAAGCCGAGCGTCGCGTACGCCTGGGCCTGATCCTGTCGCAACTGGTCGGCGAGAACAAGCTGCAAGCCCAGCCTGAGCAGGTCAAAGCGCAAGTCGAAGACTTCGCGCAGAGCTACGAAGACCCGCGCGAAGTGCTGAAGTACTACTACAGCGACCGTCGCCGCCTGGCTGAAGTCGAAGCCCTTGTATTGGAAGAAAACGTCGTTAACTACGTCCTGGGCCTGTCGAAAACGTCGTCCAAGGTTGTGGCCTTCGACGAACTGATGGGAAGCAACGCACAAGCGTAATCCAGCACGGGCCGGATGATGTAACGAATTGATGTAAAATTCGAGCTTCCGGCCTATAGCTGCTTCACAAGGAAATGGAATGACTGGTATGAACCGTAACCCGGCGCTGGACACTGAAATGCTCGGCCTGGTGCCGATGGTGGTCGAACAGAGCGGCCGCGGCGAGCGCTCCTATGATATCTACTCGCGCCTGCTGAAGGAGCGCGTGATCTTCATGGTCGGCCCCGTCAACGACCAGATGGCGAACCTGATCGTCGCCCAGTTGCTGTTCCTCGAAAGCGAAAATCCGGACAAGGATATCTCGCTGTACATCAACTCCCCAGGCGGTTCGGTCTCGGCCGGTCTGGCGATCTTCGATACGATGCAGTTCATCAAGCCCGACGTCTCGACGTTGTGCACCGGCATGGCCGCCTCCATGGGCGCCTTCCTGCTGGCTGCCGGCGCCAAGGGCAAGCGCTTCTCGCTGCCGAACTCGCGCATCATGATTCACCAGCCGTCCGGCGGCTCGCAGGGCATGGCTTCGGACATCGAAATCCAGGCCAAGGAAATCCTGTACCTGCGCCACCGTCTGAATTCGATCATGGCTGAACGCACGGGTCAAACCGTGGAGCAGATCGCCAAAGACACGGATCGTGACCGTTTCATGTCGGCGGAAGAGGCGGTAGAGTACGGTTTGATCGACAAAATGTTGTCCAACCGGGCTTGATGCTTCCTTCGCAGCATTGCTAAAAGAACGCCCGGGCGATTAATCGTTCGGGCGTTTCGTTTTTATTTCAGGTAGCATGTAGTCGTAGGCGGACCTTTCCAGACTTCACTTATGCTACCTGGCAAGAGCAACGCCATTCTGTAACCCAAAGAAAACTGCCCCATGTCAGACAAAAAATCCTCCAGCGGCGAAAAATTACTGTACTGCTCGTTTTGCGGCAAGAGCCAGCACGAGGTAAAGAAACTTATCGCCGGCCCATCGGTCTTCATCTGCGACGAGTGCATCGACTTGTGCAATGACATCATTCGCGATGAAACCTCGGCCATCGAGTCGGTCACGGGCGCCAAGTCGGACCTGCCGACCCCGCATGAAATCAAGGACTTGCTGGACCAGTACGTCATTGGCCAGCAAACGGCCAAGCGCATCCTGTCGGTGGCGGTGTACAACCACTACAAGCGCCTCAAGCACCTGGGCAAGAAAGACGACATCGAACTGGCCAAGAGCAACATCTTGCTGGTCGGTCCTACCGGCTCGGGCAAGACCCTGCTGGCCCAGACCCTGGCCCGCATGCTGAACGTGCCGTTCGTCATCGCCGACGCCACCACGCTGACCGAAGCGGGCTATGTGGGCGAGGACGTCGAGAATATCATTCAAAAACTGTTGCAAAGCTGCAACTACGATGTTGAGAAGGCGCAACGCGGCATCGTTTATATCGACGAGATCGACAAGATCTCGCGCAAGTCGGACAATCCATCGATCACCCGCGACGTGTCGGGCGAGGGCGTCCAGCAGGCGCTGCTCAAACTGATCGAAGGGACGATGGCGTCGGTGCCACCGCAAGGCGGCCGCAAGCATCCTAACCAGGACTTCGTGCAGATCGACACCACCAACATCATGTTCATTTGCGGCGGCGCGTTCGACGGCCTGGCCAAGGTGATTTCCAACCGTTCGGAAAAGTCCGGCATCGGTTTCTCGGCCAGCGTGAAGAGCAAGAAGGAACGCAGCGCCAGCGACGTGCTGCTGGAAGCGGAACCGGAAGACCTGATCAAGTTCGGCCTGATTCCCGAGCTGGTGGGCCGTCTGCCGGTGGTCGCCACGCTGTCGGAACTAACCGAGGAAGCGCTGATCCAAATCTTGGTCGAGCCGAAGAACGCACTGGTCAAACAGTACGCCAAGCTGCTGGACATGGAAGGCGCCGAGCTGGAAATCCGTCCGGCCGCACTGCACGCCATCGCCAAGAAGGCGCTGGCCCGCAAAACCGGCGCGCGCGGCCTGCGCTCGATCCTGGAACACGCGCTGCTCGATACGATGTACGAGCTGCCGAACGAAACCAATGTCACCAAAGTGGTCATTGATGAAAACACGATCACCAGCGGTGCCAAACCTTTATTGATCTACCAAGACCAGGCCAAAGCATCTGGTGAGAATTAAATAACTTGTGCACACTAACCCCACTCAGCAGCAAAATTCATTTCGCATCCGTGGGGCAAGGCGGTACAATTTAAATCAATAAAAGAATGCAGGCTTCATTCGGAAAGCCACACGTGACAGCAGCGTTTGTCACGCGTGGCTTTTTTATTTGACGCGTTTTTTTAGAACATGACTAGCTACTTTGAAATTAACCTTTTTTAAAGGGAATTATTTCTTGCAGGTCGGTCTTGTGATTCGGCAAAACAGCGCCCACATCATAATCACGCTTTCACATAAGGTACGCCATGACAACTTCCAAATTAACTGAGCAAACTCAACTGCCGTTATTGCCGCTGCGGGATGTTGTAGTTTTCCCGCATATGGTGATACCGCTGTTCGTAGGGCGCCCAAAATCGATCAAGGCGCTGGAAGCCGCTATGGAGCAGGGCAAGAGCATCATGCTTGCCGCGCAAAAAGCCGCTGCCAAGGACGAACCTTCTGCTTCCGATATCTACGAGATCGGCTGCGTGGCCAATATTCTGCAGATGCTGAAACTGCCCGACGGCACCGTCAAGGTGCTGGTCGAGGGGGCTCAGCGCGCACGCATCAACCGCATCACCGATGCGCCGACGCACTTCATCGCCGATCTGACGCCGCTCGATTCCGAGCTGGGCGACGATTCGGAGATCGAAGCGATGCGCCGCGCCATCGTTCAGCAGTTCGACCAGTACGTCAAACTGAACAAAAAGATCCCCCCTGAGATCCTCGCCTCGCTGTCGGGCATCGACGACGCCGGCCGTCTGGCCGACACGGTCGCCGCGCACCTGCCGCTGAAGCTCGAGCAGAAACAGGTGATCCTGGAAATCTTCAGCGTGGCCAAGCGCCTGGAGCACCTGCTGGGCCAGCTGGAAGGCGAACTCGACATTCTGCAGGTCGAGAAGCGCATCCGCGGCCGCGTCAAGCGCCAGATGGAAAAGTCGCAGCGCGAGTACTACCTGAACGAACAGGTCAAAGCCATCCAGAAGGAACTGGGCGAGGGCGAGGACGGCGCCGACCTGGACGAGCTGGAGAAAAAAGTCGCGCTGGCCAAGATGCCGAAAGAGGCGCTGGACAAGGCCACCGCCGAGCTGAAAAAACTCAAGCTGATGTCGCCGATGTCGGCCGAAGCCACCGTGGTGCGCAACTACATCGACACGCTGGTCAGCCTGCCTTGGAAGAAGAAATCCAAGGTCAACAACGACCTGTCGAACGCCGAGAAAGTGCTGGAAGGCGATCACTACGGCCTGGACAAGGTTAAAGAACGCATCCTGGAATACCTCGCGGTGCAACAACGCGTCGACAAGCTGAAGGCACCGATCCTGTGCTTCGTCGGTCCTCCGGGCGTCGGTAAAACCTCGCTGGGCCAGTCCATCGCCCGCGCCACGAACCGCAAGTTCGTGCGCATGGCGCTGGGCGGCGTGCGCGACGAGGCCGAGATCCGCGGCCACCGCCGTACCTACATCGGCTCGATGCCGGGCAAGGTGCTGCAATCGCTGGCCAAGGTCGGCGTGCGCAATCCGCTGTTCCTGCTGGACGAGATCGACAAGATGGGCGCGGACTTCCGCGGCGATCCGTCGTCGGCCCTGCTGGAGGTGCTGGACCCTGAACAGAACCACACGTTCTCCGACCACTACATCGAGGTGGACTTCGACCTGTCGGACGTGATGTTCGTGGCGACGTCGAACTCGTACAACATTCCGCCGGCGCTGCTGGACCGCATGGAAGTGATCCGCCTGTCCGGCTACACGGAAGACGAGAAGACCAGCATCGCCCAGCGCTACCTGCTGCCTAAACAGGTCAAGAACAACGGTCTGAAGGAAGAGGAAATCTCGGTGGCCGAGTCGGCGCTGCGCGACATCATCCGCTACTACACCCGTGAAGCCGGCGTGCGCTCGCTGGAACGCGAAGTGTCCAAGATCTGCCGCAAGGTCGTGAAGATGCTGCTGCTGAAAAAGACGGAGAAGAAAGTCGCCGTCACCAGCAAGAACCTGGACAAGTTCCTGGGTGTGCGCCGCTACGACTTCGGCGTGGCCGAGAAGGAAAACCAGATCGGCCAGGTCGTGGGTCTGGCATGGACCGAGGTGGGCGGCGATCTGCTGACCATCGAGGCGGTGCAGATGCCGGGCAAGGGCGGGGTGATCCGCACCGGCACGCTGGGCGACGTGATGAAGGAATCGATCGAGGCAGCCCGCACCGTGGTGCGCAGCCGCGCCAATCGCCTGGGCATCAAGAACGAAGTGTTTGAGAAGAGCGACATCCACATCCACGTGCCGGAAGGTGCGACGCCGAAAGACGGTCCTTCGGCCGGCGCGGCGATGACGGTGGCGATGGTGTCGGTATTCACGGGCATTCCGGTCCGTGCCGACGTGGCGATGACGGGCGAGATCACGCTGCGCGGCGAAGTATTGCCGATCGGCGGCCTGAAAGAGAAGCTGCTGGCAGCGCAGCGCGGCGGCATCAAGACCGTGCTGATCCCTGAACAGAACGTCAAGGACCTGGCCGACATCCCGGACAATGTCAAAAACAAACTGGAAATCGTGCCAGTGCGTTGGATCGACAAAGTGCTGGAAATCGCCCTGGAACGCATGCCGGAAGCATTGACCGAGACCGCCCCGGTGGAAGCCGTGGCAGCCGCGGCCGCCAAGGTGGACGGCCAAACGGAAGTGGTAAAACATTAACTTTTACTAGAGTTTAGTAACGGTGTATGCACAAACAGGCGCTTTTATAGCGCCTGTTTGTTATTTCACCCCGATTTTCTATGGTGCAGCGCTTGACACAGGGGCGGGCTGGCTTGTTTAATACGGCCTGAGATTTTTCTCGGCCTGGAGAACGGTATTCAAATACCGCTATCTACCGGCTAAAACGATATAACCTTTGTGACGGGGAATTGCTTTGAATAAGACTGAATTGATCGACCATATTGCTACTACCGCTGATATCTCGAAAGCGGCTGCTGCACGCGCACTCGACGCGGTGATCGACGGTGTAACCACCACCCTGCAAAAGAACGACAGCGTCACCCTGGTCGGCTTTGGCACCTTCTCCGTGAGCGAACGCGCTGCCCGTACCGGCCGCAATCCGCGCACCAAAGAAGAGATCATCATCGACGCAGCTAAAGTTCCTAAATTTAAAGCTGGTAAAGCTTTGAAAGATGCTGTAAACTAACGGACTTCAGTGAGCAGCAAGCAGTAAAGTTGCTCACAAAACGCAAAACGGGCGGTTAGCTCAGTTGGTAGAGCGGAGCCCTTACAAGGCTTAGGTCGGGAGTTCGAGCCTCTCACCGCCCACCAGTTTTGCAGCAGCAAGGTAGTACCCAGTGTTTTGTTGGAGCGGTAGTTCAGTTGGTTAGAATACCGGCCTGTCACGCCGGGGGTCGCGGGTTCGAGTCCCGTCCGCTCCGCCAACAAAATGCTAAATTGAGTAAGACCAAGGAGCGGTAGTTCAGTTGGTTAGAATACCGGCCTGTCACGCCGGGGGTCGCGGGTTCGAGTCCCGTCCGCTCCGCCAAGAACAAGATACCCCGCAGCTATTATTAGCTGCGGGGTTTTTCTTTTTCCGCCGTATTAAATTGGGGTCAAGTCTGACATTCGGACACGAGCACGACCGTATATATGCTTTACGGTTGAGCCTGTGTCCGAATGTCAGACTTGACCCCATTTTGTTTTTGGTTGGGCTCGTGTCCGAATGCCAGACTTGACCCCATTTATTTTTAATAGGCATGTGCGCGGACATTATCGCGCTGGGAAACTAATATTTTCTGACGGCATCGTCCGGCCGGGCGCGCCTGGGTCTGCTGCGCCGCACCACGCGTGCGCTGGTGGCCATTTTGTTGTCCGGCCCGGCGGCGTGACTGTTTTGCCAAGGATTTACTCTTGCTATAGAGGGGGGCTCTCTGTAAAATCCCGCAACCGGAATCTTGTATGTGCAAGTTCCACTCAATCCGAATTGGCAGACCATGTTTGAATTTATTCGTACCCATCAACGTTTGATGCAGATACTCCTGGCGATTATTATCGTCCCGTCGTTCGCCTTCGTTGGTATCGGCAGTTACAAGAGCTTCGGCGATGACGCCAATACGATCGCCAAAATCGACGGCAAACCGCTGACCCAGCAAGAGTTCGATAACGCGGTCCGCACTCAGTTGGACAGCTATCGCCAGCGCCTGGGCGCGCAGTTCGACCAGAAAATGTTCGACACTCCCGAATTCAAGCAGAACATCCTTGATCAGCTGGTGGCCGAGCGTGCCGTGGCTGCCGAGGTGAATCATGCGCATCTGAGCGTCAGCGACGCCCAGTTGCAAAAAGTCATCAAGGAACAGTTTGGCGGCGAGGGCGCGTTCGATATGGAACGCTACAAGACCATCCTGGCCGCGCAGGGCATGACGCCGACCATGTTTGATCAGCGCATGCGCCGCGACATGACCCTGCAGCAGTTGGGCAACGCGATCCAGTCGACCGGCTTCGCGCCGCGCGCCGTGGCCAAGACCCTGTCCGACATCGGCGCGCAGGAGCGCGAGGTGCAGGAACTGCTGCTGCCGGTCGCTGATTTCGTGCCGCAGGTGAAAATCACCGACGACATGGTCAAGGCTTACTACGATAAGAACAGCAAGTTCTTCGAAGTGCCGGAACAGGCCAAGATCGAATACGTGGTCTTCAACAGCGACGCCGTCATGAGCCAGATCTCCGTGACCGACGCTGACGTGGCCGCGTACTATGCCGCCAACCAGCCCGCTTTCAGCACCCCGGAAACCCGTCGCGCCGCACACATCCAGGTCGCACTGAAGAAGGGCGCCAGCGCCGCCGAGGTGGCCGCCGCCAAGGCCAAGGCCGATGCCATCGTTGCCGAGCTGCGCAAGAATCCGGGCGATTTCGCCAATGTCGCCAAGGCCAAGTCGGACGATCCTGTGTCGGGCGAGCAGGGCGGCGATCTGGGCATCGTCAGCAAGGGTTCGTTGCCGGCCGCATCGGTCGAAGCCGCTGTCATGAAACTCAAGCAGGGCGAGATCAGCGATCCGGTGCAGTCGGACTTCGGCTTCCACATCCTGACCGTGACCGAGCTCAAGCCGGCCGTCGTCAAGCCGCTGGACGCCGTCAAGACCGAAGTGGCCGAGGCGCTGAAAAAGCAGAAGGCCGCCAAGAAGTATTCGGAAATGGCTGAAGCCTTCACCAACACCGTCTACGAGCAGTCGGACAGCCTGAAGCCGGTCGCCGACAAGCTGGGCCTGAAGATCGAAACCGCCGCCAACGTCTCGCGTACGCCGTCGCCGATGGCTGGCCCGGCACCGTACAACAACGCCAAGTTCCTGGCCGCGCTGTTCTCCAATGAGTCGATCAGCAGCAAGCGCAATACCGAAGCCGTCGAAACCGCCCCGAGCACCCTGATCGCCGGCCGCATCGTCGAGTTCAAGCCTGCGACCAAGCGTCCGCTGGCGGAAGTCGACGCCGCCATCCGCCAGCGCGTGACGATGGAAGAGGCCGCCAAGTTGGCCGCCAAGGCCGGCGCTGAGAAACTGGCTTCGTTCAAGAAATCCGGTGACGCTACAGGCTTTGGCGCCGCCAAGCTGGTGTCGCGTTCCAAGCCGGAAGGCGTGAACGGCCTGGCGATGCAGGAAATCATGAAGGCCGATACCACCAAGCTGCCGGCCTACGTTGGCGTGGACGTGCCTGGCATGGGTTATGGCCTTTACCGTATTGGCAAGGTGCAGCAGCCTGCGGCGCAGGACGAAGCCCGCCGCAAATCCGAAGCCGAGCAGATCAACAACATCGTGGCCCAGCAAGAGATGTACGACTACATCGAACTGTTGAAACAAAAGGCCAAGGTCAAGATCCTGAAGCCCATCGCAAAAACCACAGTTGTAGAAGTGAAGTAAGTCGATTTTCCGGGAAGCGCACCGCGCTTCCCGGCTCAGCAGTTCCCGCCGTTGCAGCGCGCCCTCGCCACCTCCCAGCCTTTCCCTTCAGCTTCAATATTGCAAGTTAATTGTTTAATTTGAATAATTAATTGACACTTAAATTGAGCAGGTGTAACGTCAAATAGCGCACTAACTCATCAGGCGCGTTCGGTTTCCACTTTTTTTCTCGGGGAAATTATGAAACTAAAATCGCTCTTAATCGGGACTGTTATGGCGGCCACCTCGATCACCAGTTATGCCGCCGGCGACAGTCAAAGCATTCCTGTTGTGTTAAATGGCAGTCCGGCCGCTGGCTACAGCGCGCACTTCGGGGCCGATCACTCTGTGGTTGGTGCCTTCACCGATGTATTCACCTTCAGTCCCGCCGTGGGCCCCAGCCTGTTGAATGCCTGGGTGCAAACCATGAACCTGGGTGGCAATCATGATATCGATTTCTACTCCGCTGACCTGAATGGCAACGCCCTGACGTTCACGCCGACCGGTGTCTTCGAGTCTGGCTGGCTCAATCCGACCTGGGTCTCAGGCCCCCTGGTGTTGACCGTGTATGGCATCTCCAACAGTGTTTCCGCCAGCTATTCCGGCACGCTGAATATCGATCCGGTGCCTGAACCTGAAACCTACATCATGATGCTGGGCGGCCTGGGTATCCTGTCGTACATCGGACGCCGCCGCAAAAAAAGTTGACCGCTTTTGAGTAGATGAACCCTTAGCACAAAAAGAAACCCCGAGGACCGGAAGCCGGTCCTCGGGGTTTGATGTTTTAGCGGGACAGGGTCAGACCGGCATGGCTGTCAGGCGCGCGGCGGCCGCCTGGAAGGCGGCGCTGCCGATGTCTTCCAGCTCCAGCGGGAAGGCCTGGCCGTACTTGACGAAATTGCGGTCGATCGAGCGCAAATAGGCGGGGTCGTAGTGATCGGCCAGCAGCTCCTCCACCAGGGCCGACATCGCGCCGTTCACCGCCATGGCTTGCCAGCGCCCGATCTTCTCGCGCCCGTGCAGCGCCGTCAGGAACTCCAGCTGCTCGTTGAGCGAGGCCGGACTGTCGGTGAAATGCGCGTAGTCCTCCATCAGCAGGCGCACGCGATTGGCGCGCGACAGCGTCAGCGCGACGCAGTCGGAGGCGCGCATGGCGTCCATCAGCGCCGCCGGCACGCGCAGGTTGCCGACCTTCTTGCTCTCCGATTCCACAAACACCGGCAGCGCGGGGTCGAAGCGGCGCAGCGTATTCCAGATCGCGGTCTCGAAAGCCTTCTGGCTGGGCTGCGGTTGGCTTGGCAGGTTGCCCAGCACCGAGCCGCGATGGGCGGCCAGCTGCTCGAGGTCCAGCACTTGCGCTCCGCTCGCGTGCAACACCTCCAGCAAGCGGCTCTTGCCGCTGCCGGTGGTGCCGCAGATGACCTTGAACTTCAACCCCGGCGGCTGTTCCAGCGCCGCGTTGACATGGGCACGGAAAGCCTTGTAGCCACCGTCCAGCTGCGCCACCGGCCAGCCTATCTTGGCCAGGATGTGCGCCATCGAGCCGCTGCGGTTGCCGCCGCGCCAGCAGTAGATCAGGGGCCGCCATTCGCGCGGCTTGTCCAGCCACAGCGCCTCGATGTGGGCGGCGATATTCTTCGCCACCAGCGCGGCGCCGACCTTCTTGGCCTCGAACGAGTTGACCTGCTTGTACATCGTGCCGACCTGGATGCGCTGGGCGTCGTCCAGCACCGGCGCGTTGATGGCGCCGGGCAGGTGGTCGAGCGCGTATTCGGCGGGGCTGCGGACGTCGATGATGGCATCGAATTTGTCCAGTTGCTGGAGCGCGTCGTCGAATACTAGGATTTCTGGATACTTCATTTTGCCTTGATGCTTTTCTGTAGGACGGGCCAGATGTTGGCCAGGATGGTCGGATGGGCTTCGGCCAGCGGGTGCAGGCGGTCCGGCTGGAACAGCTGCGGCTTGTCGGCGATCCCGTCGAGCATGAACGGCACCAGCGGCGCCTTGATCTCCTTGCTCAGGGTGCCGTACATGGCGAAGAATTTGTCGGCGTAATCGCGCCCGTAGTTGGGCGGCATGCGCATGCCGATCAACATGACCTTGGCGTCGGCCTTGGCGGCGGCATCGGCCATCGCACGCAGATTGGTCTCGGCGGCGGCCACCGGCAGGCCGCGCAGGCCGTCGTTGGCGCCCAGTTCGATCACCACCAGCGCCGGCTTGTACTTCGCCAGCAGCGCCGGCAAGCGCGTGCGGCCGCCGCTGGTGGTTTCGCCGCTGACGCTGGCGTTGACCACGTTGGCCTCGATCTTCTGGCTCTTGAGTTTTTGTTCGGCCAGCGCCACCCAGCCGGCGCCGCGCGCCAGGCCATATTCGGCGGAAAGGCTATCGCCGAGCACCAGCACGGTTTTTGGTGCAGAATAGGCGCTCGCCATGGCCGATGCCAGCAGCAGCGCGGCCAAGGCCCGGCCACTCAGTTTTCTTGATAAACCGTATAAAACATTTAATACATTCAGCATGCCTGATTTCCCTAAAGCGTCTTCCCATTTCATGCCGGACGGACCGGGCCTGGCGTCCAGCGCCGCCGCTGTGCCGCTTGCCGGCGCGCAGCCGGCCATCGCCGTCAGCGGCCTGGCCAAGCGCGTGGCCGACGCCAGCGGCGAACTGACGATCCTGCACGAGGTGGATTTTACCGTGCAAAAAGCCGAGACGCTCGCCATTGTAGGCGCTTCCGGCTCGGGCAAGTCGACTTTGCTGGGGCTGCTGGCCGGCCTGGACACGCCCAGCGCGGGCCGCGTGCTGCTCGACGGTGTCGATATCTACGCGCTGGACGAGGATGGCCGCGCGGCGCTGCGCAAGGAAAAGCTGGGTTTCGTGTTCCAGTCGTTCCAGCTGCTGGCGCACCTGACGGCGCTGGAGAACGTCATGCTGCCGCTGGAGCTGCGCGGCGCCACGCATGCGCGCGAGAAGGCGGAGAGCATGCTGGAGCGGGTGGGGCTGGCCAGCCGCCTGAAGCACTATCCCAAGTACCTGTCCGGCGGCGAGCAGCAGCGCGTGGCGCTGGCGCGGGCCTTCGTCACCGAGCCACCGCTGCTGTTCGCCGACGAGCCGACCGGCAGTCTGGATGCGGCCACCGGCGAGGCGGTCATCAAACTGATGTTCGAACTGAATCGCCAGCATGGCTCGACGCTGGTGCTGGTCACGCACGACCAGGCGATGGCGGCGCGCTGCGCCCGCACCATTACCATCGCGGCGGGGCGGCTGGTTTGACCGGCTAGCGGCCGTGGTGCTGGACCATGCGGTTCAGCGCGACGCGGATCGCCGGTATCAGTTCGCCGGCGGTCAGGCCGATCGGTCCCGTGCCTTCGGTGACCAGCACGTCGGCCGCCATGCCGTGCAGCCAGACGCCGGCCAACGCGGCCTCCCACAGCGGCCAGCCTTGCGCCAGCAGGCCGCCGCACAAGCCAGACAAGACGTCGCCGGTGCCGGCCGTGGCCAGCGCTGGATTGCCGGTGGTGTTGATGACGGCATCCCCATTCGGCGCCGCGATCACGGTGCCGGAGCCCTTGACCACCACATGGGCATTCAAGCTGGCCGCCAGCTTGCGGGCGGCGCCGATGCGGTCGGCCTGCACGTCGGCGATGGTGGAGCCCAGCAGCCGTGCCGCCTCCAGTGGATGCGGCGTCAAAATGCTGGAGGCCGGGCGCCGCGCCAGCGCGGTTTGCAGCGCGGGATTGGCGGCCAGCAGATTAAGCGCGTCGGCGTCGGCCAGCAGCGCGCTGCCGCTGGCGATGGCGCGCTCCAGCAGTTCGGCAGCGTGGCTCGATGCGCCCAGGCCGGGGCCTATCACCAGCGTGGCGGCGCCCAGGTCGAAATCGTCGGCGAGGCGGCACATCAGCTCCGGCTGGCCGCTGTCGCAGGGCAGCGGGTCTTCGACGAACAGCGCGTAGACGCGGCCCGCGCCGCTGTTGAGCGCAGTGCGCGCAGCCAGCAGTGGCGCGCCGCCCATGCCGCGCGCGCCGCCGATCACCGCCACGCTGCCGTAGCTGCCCTTGTGCGTGTTGTGGCGCCGTGCGCGCAGATGGCGCGAGAAGAACTTGACGTCGTTCAGGTGCAGCCGCGCCGGCGCGAAATGGCTGGCGTCGATGTCGAGGCGCGAGACGTCCACCAGGCCCGCGTAATCGCGCCCATCGCAGGTGTGCAGGCCGGGCTTGTTGCCGATGAAGGTGATGGTGTGGGTGGCGTGGATCGCCACGCCGTCCGGGCCGACGATGGCGCCGGTATCGGCATCGAGGCCGCTCGGCAGGTCCAGCGCCAGCACCGAGCATTTGAGGGTGTTGACCGCTTCCGCCAGGTCGCGCAGCGCGCCGGCCAGCGGGCGTTGCAGGCCGATGCCGAACAGGCCGTCCACCACCAGCGTCCACTCGGTGCCGGCCACCATCGCCAGATCCAGGTCGGCAAAGCGGGCGTCGCTGGTCTGTGCGCGCCGCATGGCGGCCGCGCGCTCGTCGGATGGCGCCGATTGCGGCGGGAAGTGCAGGATCGTCACCTGTGCGCCGGCGTAGGCCAGGTGGGCCGCTGTCTCCAGCGCGTCGCCGCCGTTGTTGCCGGGGCCCGCCAGGATCAGGACCTTGGCCTTGGAGGTCGAGAAGGGCAGCAGATCCAGCGCGGCATTGGCGCCGGCCTGGCCGGCCCGCTGCATCAGTACGCCGTCGGGCAGCGCGGCGGCTGCGGCGTGTTCGATGGCGCGTATCTCCGCGCTGGAGTAAAGTGGATTCATGGTGTGATTTTAGCATCCAAATTATGTTGTAAGGCCGCTATCCCACGCGCGGCCGAGACACTACAATACACGCTTCAGTTATCGTAGCGAGGCTTGCATGGATTGGCAGTTCTGGATAGACCGGGGGGGTACGTTTACCGACATCGTGGCGCGTCCGCCCGATGGGCGCCTGCGTACGCTCAAGCTGCTGTCCGAGAACCCCGAGCAGTACGCCGATGCGGCCATTGCCGGCATCCGCCAGCTGATGGGTGTCGCCAAGGGCAAGCCGATTCCTGTGGCGCAGATCGGCGCCGTCAAGATGGGCACCACTGTCGCCACCAACGCGCTGTTGGAGCGTAAGGGGGAGCCCACCGCGCTGGCCATCACGCGCGGCTTCCGCGACGCGCTGCGCATCGCTTACCAGAACCGTCCGCGCCTGTTCGACCGCCGCATCCTGCTGCCCGAGCTGCTGTACAGCCATGTGATCGAAATCGACGAGCGCATGGGCGCGCATGGCGAGACCGTCGCCGCGCTTGACATGGAGACCGCGCGCGCCGGCCTGGCCGCGGCCTACGACATGGGCCTGCGTTCGCTGGCCATCGTCTTCATGCACGGCTACCGTTATCACGCGCACGAGGTCAAGGTGGCGGAGATGGCGCGGCTGATGGGGTTCACGCAGGTCTCGGTCTCGCACGAGGTCAGCCCGATGATGAAGCTGGTCGCGCGCGGCGATACCACCGTGGTGGATGCCTATCTGTCGCCCATTCTGCGGCGCTACGTCGACCAGGTGGCGAAGGAAATGCCCGGTGTGAACCTGCAGTTCATGCAGTCCAGCGGCGGCCTGACCGACGCGCGCGCCTTCCAGGGCAAGGACAGCATCCTGAGCGGCCCTGCGGGCGGCATCGTCGGCATGGTCCGCGCCAGCAAGCTGGCCGGCTTCGACAAGGTGATCGGCTTCGACATGGGCGGCACTTCCACCGACGTCTCGCATTTCTCCGGCGAGTTTGAGCGCGTGTTCGAGACCCAGGTGGCCGGCGTGCGCATGCGCGCGCCGATGATGAGCATCCATACGGTGGCGGCGGGCGGCGGCTCGATCCTGCATTTCGACGGCAGCCGCTATCGCGTGGGGCCGGATAGCGCGGGCGCCAATCCGGGGCCGGCCAGCTACCGGCGCGGCGGCCCGCTGGCCGTCACCGACTGCAATGTCATGCTCGGGAAGATCCAGCCCAGCCATTTTCCGCAGCTGTTCGGGGCGGAGGGCCGGCAGGCGCTCGACGCGCAGACCGTGCGTACCCGCTTCGCCGGGCTGGCGGAGCGCATCCAGGCCGCCACCGGCAAGGAGACCACGCCGGAGCAGGTGGCCGAGGGCTTTATCGAAATCGCGGTCGGCAATATGGCCAACGCGATCAAGCAGATCTCCGTGCAGCGCGGCCATGACGTCACCGAGTACGCGCTGACCAGCTTTGGCGGCGCTGGTGGGCAGCATGCCTGCCTGGTGGCCGACGCGTTGGGCATGAAGACAGTGTTCGTGCATTCGCTGGCGGGCGTGATGTCGGCCTACGGCATGGGCCTGGCCGACCAGACCGCGATGCGCGAGGCCGCGGTGGAAGCGCGCCTGGGCGCCGATTCGGTGGAAGACCTGGACGCGCGCCTGCATGCGCTGGCCCGCCATGCGCGCGCCGACCTGCATCACCAGGGCGTGGACGACCAGCGCATCGTGCTGATACGCCGCGTACATTTGCGTTACGAAGGCACGGATTCGGCGCTGATCGTCCTGTTCGATACCGTCGACAGCATGAAGGCGCAGTTCGAGGCGGCCTACCGCAAGCGCTATTCCTTCCTGATGCCGTCCAAGGCGCTGATCGTGGAGGCGGTGTCGGTGGAGGCGGTCGGCAAGTCCGATGCGCCGTCCGAGAGCGTGGAGCCGGCGCCACGCCGCGTGTCCGGCCTGATGCCGCATGCGGTGGTGCCGATGTACACCGGTGGCAAATGGCGCCAGACCAATCTGTACCAGCGCGGCGCCACGCGCATCGGCGATATCGTCAAGGGCCCGGCCATCATCGCCGAGGCGAATGCGACCACCATCGTCGAAGCGGGATGGCAGGCGGAGGTGACGCTGCATGACCATCTGGTGCTCAAGCGCGTGGCGGCGCTGCCGGAGCGCCGCGCCATTGGCACCAGCGCCGATCCGGTGATGCTGGAGATCTTCAACAACCTGTTCATGTCGATCGCCGAGCAAATGGGGCTGCGCCTGCAGAACACCGCCTACTCGGTCAACATCAAGGAGCGGCTGGACTTCAGCTGCGCCATCTTCGACGCCGACGGGAACCTGATCGCCAACGCGCCGCACATGCCGGTGCATCTGGGGTCGATGGGCGAGAGCATCAAGACCGTGATGCGCGAGAACGCCGGCCGCATGCACGCCGGCGACGTCTTCATGCTCAACGATCCGTACAACGGCGGCACCCATCTGCCGGATGTGACGGTGATCTCGCCAGTGTTCGACGAGGCGGGCCGGGATATCCTGTTCTACGTCGGCTCGCGTGGCCACCATGCGGACATCGGCGGCACCACGCCTGGTTCGATGCCGCCGGATTCGCGCGTGATCGAGGAAGAGGGCGTGTTAATCAATAACTTCAAGCTGGTGGACGGCGCCGCCGGTGGCCAGCTGCGCGAGGCCGAGACGCGCGCCATGCTGGCAGGCGCGCGCTGCCCGGCGCGCAATCCCGACCAGAACATGGCCGACCTGCGGGCGCAGGCGGCGGCCAACCAGAAGGGCGTGGACGAGCTGCGCAAGATGGTGGCCCACTTCGGCCTGGATGTGGTGCAGGCCTACATGGGCCACGTGCAGGACAACGCCGAGGAATCGGTGCGGCGCGTAATTAGCGCCTTGAAGGACGGTAGCTACACGCTGCAACTGGATAACGGCGCGCAGATACAGGTGACGGTGCGCGTCGATCACGCCAGCCGCAGCGCGGAGATCGATTTCACCGGCACCTCGCCGCAGTTGGAGAACAACTTCAACGCGCCGTCGGCGGTGTGCATGGCGGCCGTGCTGTACGTGTTTCGCACGCTGGTGGATGACGAGATTCCGCTGAACGCGGGCTGTCTGAAACCGCTGAAGGTGCTGATACCGCAAGGCTCCATGCTCAACCCGCACTATCCGGCGTCGGTGGTGTCGGGCAATGTAGAGACCTCCACCTGCATCACCAACGCGCTGTACGGGGCGCTGGGCGTGATGGCTGCGGCGCAGGGGACGATGAACAACTTCACTTTCGGGAACGCCCGCTACCAGTACTACGAGACCATCAGCGGCGGCTCCGGCGCGGGCCCCGGCTTCGACGGCACCAGCGTCGTGCAGACCAATATGACCAATTCGCGCCTGACCGACCCCGAGATCCTGGAGTTCCGCTTCCCTGTGCGCCTCGAAAGTTACGCCATCCGCGAAGGCAGCGGCGGCGCGGGCCAGTGGCATGGCGGGAACGGTGGCGTGCGCAAAGTGCGCTTCCTTGAAGCGATGACCGCCGCCATCCTGTCGAACAACCGCATCCACGCGCCGTTCGGCATGGCTGGCGGTGAGCCGGGTGCGCTGGGACGCAATACCGTGGTGCGGGCCGATGGCCGCGTCGAGGAGCTGGCCCACATCGGCAAGACCGACATGCAGCCCGGCGATCTGTTCGTGATCGAAACGCCGGGTGGTGGCGGCTACGGCTTTAGCAAGGATAAGCAATGACACAACTGCAGGCGGGTGATTATTTGTTGCGACCCTTCGTCCCTGCGGACGCGCCAGCGTTCGCGGCCGCCATTCGCGAGTCGATGTCCAGCGTCGGCAAATGGATGCCTTGGGCGCACGCCGGGTACACGGAGGAGGAGGCGTTGTCGTGGTTCGCGTTTTGCGACGCCAGCCGCGCCGAGGGCAGTGCGCATGAATTCGGGATATTTCAGCTGGACGGCGTTACGCTGGTTGGCGGCGGCGGCTTGAACAAGCTGAATACCCACAACTGTTTCTGTAATCTTGGCTACTGGGTGAGGGAATCCGCGCAGCGGCAGGGCGCCGCGGTCGCCGCGGCAATCGCGCTGGCCCGCTACGCCTTCCTGCACCTGAACCAGGTGCGGGTAGAGATTGTCGTCGCCGACGGCAATGAGCCCAGCGCCGCAGTGGCGCGCAAGGCTGGCGCCACGCATGAATGCCTGGCGCGAAACCGGCTGGTGCTGCGCGACGGGCCCGTGGCGGCACATGTGTTTTCATTGGTCCCCGACTAAGTCCGTCAACGCATGTTGACAAGTCCTGGCTTGTCAACTAAAGTTGACGCATGACCGATCTCCTTCACCTCAAGATTCCCACCGCGCCAAGCGAAGCCTTGGCGGCGGTGCTGGCGCTGCGCGAGCTCGCGGACCAGGTAGAGCGCAAAGCCGTGCGCAAGGCGCTGGAGGACGGCTGGACCTGGGCCCAGATAGCGGAGGCGCTCGGCGTCTCCAGGCAGGCCGCCCATAAAAAGCACGCGGCGAGTCTGGCGCGCGGCTGAAGCCATCAGGAGGAAAGCACGATGTTCGCGAAGCTCAAACAGCGCTGGCACGACCTGCGCACCATTGCCAATTTATCGAACAATGCCGAGCGCTGGGCCTTGAAAGCGGGCCAGCAGCACCCTGGCGCGGAGCATTACGCGTTGGCCGCGCTGGACCTGGCCGACGGCTCGGCGCGGCGTGTGTTCCAGCGCGTCGGCGCCGATCCGCAGGCGTATCGCGCGGCACTGGAGAAGCGGCACGCTGCGGCGCTGTCCTCGCTGGGCCTGGAGGTCGATGCGGACGACATGGCGCCGCCGCCAGCGACGGCCGGCAAACTGTTCGACGCCCAACCGTCCGGCCAGGCGCTGATGCAAAAGCTGCGCGACGCGCAACGCCGGCTGCCTGCCGCGTTGTGCGGGGCGCATATCCTGCTCGTGGTGGCGGGCATGCGGCAAAGCGCCGCAGGCCGCGCCTTTGGCGCCATCAACGTCGATCTGCAGGCACTGGGCCGCGCGGCGGAAGAGGAGCTGCGCACCATGGCCGCCTGACGGCCCGCCATCCAATACCATCGGCATCAAAAAACGGTACCGGCGATTCCCGGCTTGTCCAGTACAGGGCGGGGAGCGTAAAGTTTTGATTCGATGAACAGATGGAAGGGAGAACCCGGTGCGTACGCTACTCAAGCTCCTGCGCGGGCGCAGGTCGGCGAATGGCGCGATCCTGTCGGCCTTCCTGCTGTGCGCCCTGTACTTCGTGACCTGGTACCTGATTTCCCACCTGTCGAACTTCCCCGGTTCGCTGATGCAGTAACTAAGCCGTCGTCGCGATACCGTACTTGCGCTGGGTGTGCGAATATTGCAACTGCAGCGCCTCCAGCGAAGGATGGGTCGGATCGATCTTGCGCATGCGCTCCAGCAGATAGGCGCATTGCTCGGCCAGCGGCACTTCCCAACCCAGATCGTCCAGCTGCTTGAGTATCGCCGATGTCGCGGCCGGCAGCAGCGACATATTGGCAGGTGCCTTGCGCAGCGCCGCGTTCAGCGTATCGACCGCAGCCCGCAGGTCGCCCTGGCCGCGCTGTTCGGAGGCGTGTGCAATCAGCTCGTCCACCTGGAGCTTGATCTGTTCTCCCATGCCGGCGGCCAGGTCGTGGCGGCCGGCTTTTTCAAATACCTGCACCGCGTCGTCCATCGACACGCCGCTCTCGGTATCGTTCATCAGGTTCAGCATCAGGTCGGAGGCCTGCTGGTCCAGCTTCACATTCAGGCAGCTGTGTACCAGGCCGATTTTGAGGCCGGTCGACAGGCCCCGGCTGGCCCCGACGGCGTTGACGGCGGTGGCCAGTTCCGCCGCAGCGCCGCTGATATTGCCGGTCATTTCCTGCAGCAGTCCGGCCGCGATGGCGCGGCAGGCCTCGACGTTGGCGCTGCCGCGCAACGAGCGTTCCATGTCGCGTATCACACCGCTGGCCTGATGGGCGTCGCCTTTCTTGACCAGCGTCTTCACCAGCTTGACGTGGTCCTCGGGGTCGCGGAACTCGGAGTACTTTGCCTTGGCCACGACCTGTTTGAACGCCTTCTCGGCGACGCCAACGTCGCCCGTCTCGAACGCCACTTCGCCCAGGTGGCGCAGCCGGCGCACCATGTTGGGCGAGATCGCCACCGCGTCTTCCAGTATCTTCTTTGCCGCTTCCTGCTGGCCCAGCGCCTCGTGGGTGCGCGCCAGCAGATCGTAGGCCGCCATGAACTTGGGATTGTGGACCAGCAGTTCCTGCAAGGTCTCCTGCGCCTCGACGTACTTTTGCTGGCCGAACTGGCAACGCGCCATGCCCAGGTGCGCCCAGGCGATCGGGCGGTTCATCAGGATGACCTGGTACACCACTTCGGCATCGGCCAGTTCGTCCAGCGACACCAGCAGCTCGGCGCGCAGGCGCGCAAAGTCGATCGCGTAACGGGGATTCTTTTCCTCGGCGATGCCGCATTCGCCGATGGCTTTGCGGACGCTGCCCAGTTCAACCAGCTGGTGGACGGGCAGGAACACGTCGCGCCGCTCGACCGCCTTGCGCAGCCGCTGCAGCAGCGCGTCCACGGTGAAGGGCTTGAGCACGTAGTCGGTCGGCGTCAGCTCGGCCGCCCCGATCACTTTGCTGTACACACCCTCGGAGGTGAGCATGATGAAGATGGTCGACGGCGCGATCAGCTTGTGGTGGCGCAGGTCTTCCAGCAGCTGCTGGCCGTCCTGGCCATTGTTTTCGCCGCTGCCGTTGCCCAGGTCGTACTCGCACAGCACAATGTCGAACGGTTTCTTGGCCAGCTGGCGGATGGCCGTGCCGGAGCTGACCGCGTAATCGATCTTGGTGATGCCGGATTGGTTCAACATGTTGTGCAGGCTGCCGCGCATCCCGGGATTCGGGTCGACGATCAGCACCGACAATTCACTATATTCCGCCATGTTACGCATTCAAGCTAAAGTTAAATCTAGCATACTCCATGGCAAGTCGAAATGTTATGAAAAACCGGCAATAAGAGCGGGGCTGTGGATTAATCCAGCCTCAAATTGCCAAAAATGTTGCTTCCGCAGCACTTTTTTGGCCGAATTGGCGCTGTATAGGCAGGCTGGTAAAGGGTATAATGCGCGCAAAGGAAATTCTGCATTACAAGTATCTCGTGCTCCATCTACCTTTAATCCGCAGCCATGCTGCATCAACCATCCTCCAAACATGTTGATTCTGCCGGGCTCCAACGCCCTGTCCGCATTCCGTAGCCAACGCCTGTTAACTCAACTGCAAGCCGCGCTGCCTGCCGTCGCCGCCGTCCAGGCGCGCTATGTCCACTTCATCGACGCCGCCGAACCGCTGTCGGCCGACGACACCAGCCGCCTCGGCGCGCTGCTGACCTACGGTGAGCCGGCCCACGCCGACAACACCGATGGCGTGGTCGAAGAGTTCTTCGTCATCCCGCGCTTCGGCACGATCTCGCCGTGGGCCTCCAAGGCCACCGACATCGTCCACAACTGCGGCATGGCGCACATCAAGCGCGTCGAGCGCGGCATCGCGTTCCGCATCAATTTGAAGAGCGGCATTTTGGGCAGCAGCATCGGCGCCGCCAAGAAGCTGTCGGATGAAGAAGTGCAGGCCGTCGCCGCGCTGCTGCACGACCGCATGACCGAATCGGTGCTGCGTCATCCGGACGAAGCGGCCGGCTTGTTCCGCACGCTGGAAGCGAAGCCGCTGGAATCGGTCGACGTGATCGGCATGGGCAAGGCCGCGCTGGAAAAGGCCAACACGGACCTGGGCCTGGCGATGTCGGACGACGAGATCGAATACCTGGACGCCGCCTTCACCAAGGCAGGCCGCAATCCGACCGACGTCGAGCTGATGATGTTCGCGCAGGCGAACTCGGAGCACTGCCGCCACAAGATCTTCAACGCCGATTGGACCATCGACGGCGTCGCGCAACCGAAGTCGCTGTTCGGCATGATCAAGAACACGCACCAGTTGCAGCCCAAGGGCACCATCGTCGCCTACAGCGACAACTCGTCGATCATGGAAGGCGCGGAAGTGATGCGCTTCTTCCCGCAGGGCGACGCCCACCAGTACGCGCCGACCACCGAGTTGACGCACACGCTGATGAAAGTGGAAACCCACAATCACCCGACCGCGATTTCCCCATTCCCAGGCGCCTCCACCGGCGCCGGCGGCGAGATCCGCGATGAAGGCGCGACCGGCCGTGGCGCCAAGCCGAAGGCCGGCCTGACTGGCTTCACCGTGTCGAACCTGATGCTGCCGGGCGCCGTGCAGGCGTGGGAAAACGACGCTCCGGTCACTGCGCCGGTGGCCGACTACCGCAGCAGCGGCAAGGCATACGGCAAGCCAGACCGCATCGCTTCGGCGCTGCAGATCATGATCGAAGGCCCGCTGGGCGGCGCCGCTTTCAGCAATGAATTCGGCCGTCCGGTGCTGGGCGGTTACTTCCGTACCTACGAGCAGAATATCGGCAAGCAGTTCGCGGGCGCGCACGACACCGTGTTCGGCTATCACAAGCCGATCATGATCGCGGGCGGCATCGGTAACATCTCCGGCCAGCACACGCACAAGAACGACATCCCGGTCGGCAGCCTGCTGGTGCAGCTGGGCGGTCCCGGCATGCGCATCGGCATGGGCGGCTCGGCCGCTTCGTCAATGGCCACCGGCACCAACACCGCGGACCTGGACTTCGATTCGGTCCAGCGTGGCAATCCCGAGATGGAACGCCGCGCGCAGGAAGTGATCAACGGCTGCTGGCAGCTGGGCGCGAACAATCCGATCATCTCGATCCACGACGTCGGCGCCGGCGGCCTGTCGAACGCCTTCCCTGAGATCACCAACGACGCCAAGCGCGGTGCGATCTTCGACCTGCGCAAGATCCCGCTGGAAGAAAGCGGCATGGCGCCGAAAGAGATCTGGTCCAACGAATCGCAAGAGCGCTATGTGCTGGCGATCTCGCCGGACAGCCTGCCGATGTTCAAGGCGCTGTGTGAGCGTGAGCGCTGCCTGTTCGCCGTGGTCGGCACCGCGACCGAAGAGCGTCAACTGAAGCTGATCGACCCGGAGCTGGGCAACGAACCGGTCGACATGCCGATGGATGTCCTGCTGGGCAAACCGCCGAAGATGCAGCGCGATGTGCACCACGTGCAGAACCAATTCCCGGCCATCGACCTGACCGGCATGGACCTGGAGGAAGCCGCCAAGCGCGTGCTGCTGCTGCCTACCGTCGGCGACAAGTCCTTCCTGATCACCATCGGCGACCGCACCGTGGGCGGCATGTCCGTGCGCGACCAGATGGTCGGCCCATGGCAGGTGCCGGTGGCCGATTGCGCCGTCACCGCGATGAGCTTCGAAGGCTACCTGGGTGAAGCGATGGCGATGGGTGAGCGTACGCCGCTGGCCGTCATCAACGCCGCCGCGTCGGGCCGCATGGCGGTCGCCGAGGCGATCACCAACATCGCCGCCGCGCCGATCAAGGATATCTCCGACATCAAACTGTCCGCCAACTGGATGGCCGCCTGCGGCCAGCCTGGCCAGGACGCGGCGCTGTTCGACACCGTCAAGGCGGTCGGCATGGAGCTGTGCCCGGCCCTGGGCATCAGCATCCCGGTCGGCAAGGATTCGCTGTCGATGCGCACCACGTGGAAGGACGAGGGCGACGCCAAGGCTGTCACCTCGCCGGTGTCGCTGATCGTCTCGGCCTTCGCGCCGGTGCACGACGTGCGCAAATCGCTGACGCCACAGATCAAGACCGATGCCGGCGACACCGCCATCATCCTGATCGATCTGGGTCGTGGCAAGAACCGCCTGGGCGCTTCCGCGCTGTCGATGGTCATGGGCCAGCTGGGCAACGAGACGCCTGACGTGGACAGCCCTGAAGACCTGAAGGCCTTCTTCACCGCGATCCAGCAACTGAACAACGACGGCAAGCTGCTGGCCTACCACGACCGTTCCGACGGCGGCCTGTATGGCACGCTGACCGAGATGGCCTTCGCCGGCCGCGCGGGCCTGTCGATCAACCTCGACATCCTGACGCTGGAAGAGGGGCACGGCGCCGACCAGGGCGACGCCAAGAACTGGGCCGGCCAGATCGCCGAGCGCCGCAACGAGCAAACCCTGCGCGCGCTGTTCTCCGAGGAGCTGGGCGCGGTGATCCAGGTTCGCGCGGAAGAGAAGTCGCTGGTAATGGACGTGCTGCGCACCTTCAACCTGGGCGCCTGCAGTCATATCATCGGCAAGCCGAACGACCGTGGCGTGATCGAGTTTACCCGCGATGCCAAGAACATCTACAGCAAGCCGCGTTCGGAACTGCATCGCCTGTGGAGCGAAACCAGCTGGCGCATCGCCCGCCTGCGCGACAACCCAGCTTGCGCCGATGCCGAATACGACCGCATCCTGGACGAAGCCGATCCAGGCATCACGCCGAAGATCACCTTCGACCTGACCGAGAATGTGGCCGCGCCGTTCCTGGCGACCGGTGTGCGTCCACGCGTTGCGATCCTGCGTGAGCAGGGCGTCAACTCGCATATTGAAACCGCTTACGTGATGCACCAGGCGGGCTTCAACGCGGTCGACGTCCACATGAGCGACCTGATTGCAGGCCGTGTCAAACTGGATGACTTCCAGGGCATCATCGCCGTCGGCGGCTTCTCGTACGGCGACGTGCTGGGCGCCGGCGAAGGCTGGGCCAAGACCATCCTGTTCAACGCCGCGCTGGCTGAGCAGTTCGCCCGCTTCTTCGCACGCACCGACAGCTTCGGCCTGGGCGTCTGCAACGGCTGCCAGATGATGAGCAACCTGAAGTCGATCATCCCAGGCGCGCATGCGTGGCCCAAGTTCACCACCAACAAATCGGAAAAATTCGAGGCGCGCTTCGCGATGGTGGAAGTGCTGGATTCGCCGTCGATCTTCTTCAACGGCATGGCTGGCACGCAGACCGCCATCGCCATCGCCCACGGCGAAGGCTATGCGGACTTCACGCAGACCGGCAACATCAATGAAGCCGTGGCAGCGATGCGCTTTGTCGATAACCGCGGCGCTGCCACCGAAGCCTATCCGTACAATCCTAACGGCTCGCCGCAAGGTTTGACGTCGGTAACCACGGCGGACGGCCGCTTTACGGTAATGATGCCGCACGCGGAGCGTGTATTCCGCTCGGTGCAGCAATCGTGGCATCCTGAATCGTGGGGCGAAGATTCGCCATGGATGCGCATGTTCCGCAACGCGCGCAAGTTCGTCGGCTAAGCATTAGGAGCCTTCTGAAAACCCCGGAGTTGCCTGCCAACTCCGGGGTTTTTTCATGCTGAGCAAACGAATTTCATTTTCCCAGGTTGGTTAATTAATATAGAATAGTTTTAGATAACTTTTTGGGAGGCAAAGTGAGAATTTTCCGACCATATTTGGTTTTGATGGCTGCGTTGCTTAGCGCTACCGCCAGCGCCGCAAACCAGCAGTACCACTTGTCATACACGTCCAGTTCGCTCTACGGTGGCTCACCATGGGTGGTGGAGGCCGACTTTACCGGTCAAAGTGAGGGCGACCTCATACGTCAACTGCAGTTCAGTAGCTTGAAAATCGGTGGGACATCTATCAATTCCATTGACTCTGCCGTCCCGATGTATGGCGATTTCGGCGAGGCTATTCTGTCATTCAGCGGCAAGTCCAACGACTTTTGGCTTTATGGTCGCCAGGGGGCCGGAGTGTCGGCAAGTCTCCGCAGCTATACAGCCGAGGCTGGACGGGAGCCCGACCAACTGAACGCTGTGTTGTACTTTGCTAACGGCGATGGTTCGACCGATGAGGTGGGCCTGTCCGATTTTAACCTTAACGCAAGTTGGACGGTAACGGCCGTTCCCGAACCCGAGACCTATACAATGTTGCTGCTTGGCTTAGGTACTATTATTTTGAGGGGGCGGCGAGGAAAGAAATAAGCGTACTTTGCTATATTTAATTTTTCGCTTTTCAGCTCAGTTATCACCAAAATGCTTATTCGCCTCACGATAACTGAGTTTCGAAAGCTGCTGTTTCTCTTTGAGTATAAATGCCCGGACCGCTTCAGGATCGTGACGGGCATAGTCCCGCAATGCCCAACCGATCGCCTTTTGTATAAAAAACTCTTTCTCATGTGCCAATGCGACGGAATAGTTGAATAACCTATTTTTGTCAGTCTTTTCTCGCCAGCCCAATTGATGTAATAGCGCAATTCGTCGCACCCACATATTATCGTGCAATAGCGCCTGATCCATTCCTTCATGTCCAAAACGCAGGATCTTTCCAATAACTGAAGCCAGCGGATCTACGCTATCCCACCAGGACTTTTTCTGTGCCAATTCAAGTAAAACCGGCACATGTGAGATGTCGAGTATTTTCGAGTGCATGCTGAGCAAATCTGCTGCCACATACTGATATTCCCTTTCGGGACGCTGCCAAAATTGTTCTGCATATTGCAGAATATCCTTCGCACTTGATCCTTGTAAAGACTTTAATAGAATCCGGGTTGCCTGCCGGCGCTGTGGCGTGGCGATTCCCAGAAAAGGAAATTGGTCGCGCATATACGCGCGCATGGCGGGCGCGCGGCCGGGCGTCACGGCGGAGGCGAGGGCAGTGTCGAGGTCGGCATGGAATTGGGCATTCATGGGGTCAAGTATAGATGATTCCGGCTCCAGCCCGGAGAATTAGCCAAAAATTGGCATGAACTTGCCAGTTTCTGGCCTGCATGGGCAAAAAGCAAGGCACTCGACGGAGTGCCTTGAACGGCTCGTACTTATGCGTTTTGACGCGACTGCTGCCCAAGCTGGAATATGCTGACGATTCTGCGCCAGATTAACCTGTTCGATACCCGATGTCTGTTGCTGCTTCGCCGTGCTGATTGCGCTCATAATATCAGCGACATGTTTTTACGCTGTCGACGATTTCGGTCATGATACTACCCGCTTCCTCGAACATTGCTGCCCGTATCCAGGTTGGCGACCGAATCGGTAATTAATTCCTTAATCTCCTTGGCCGCCGCTGCGGAGCGTTGCGCTAGATTGCGAACTTCAGAAGCCACGACTGCAAATCCATGTCCTTGATCACCCGCGCACACCGCTTCTACCGCGGCATTTAATGCAAGGATATTAGTCTGGAACGCGATGCCATCAATAACCGAGATAATATCGGGAGGAAGCGTTTATTGAAGTCGTGGTATTGACGACTTCAGAAACCACCGCGCCACTTTTCATCGCCACCTCGGAGGCTTTGGCGGCCAATCCATTCGCCTGGTTGGCATTGGCGGCATTCTGTTTAACCGTCGACGTCATACCAGGGAAGTGCACAGATCGGCGCCTGTTGCGTCGCCGCCAAAAACAAAAAGGCGCCTCGAAGGGCGCCCTTTGGACAGCAAGAAACAGTATTACTGGATCTTGGCTTTCTTGGTCAGTTCGTCGCGGAAGGCGGCGATCTTACGCTGTTGCAGGGCTTCTGCGACCTGGCCTTTGACTTCTTCCAGCGAAGGCAGCTTGGTGGCGCGGGATTCTTCCAGCTTGATGACGTGGTAGCCGAACTCGGTCTTCACCGGGGTCTGGGTGATCTCGCCATTTTTCAGGGCAACCATCGCGTCGGCGAAAGGCTTGACCAGTTTGCCTGGAGTCATCCAGCCCAGGTCGCCGCCGTTGTTGGCGGAGCCGTCTTTCGATACCTTGGCCAGTTCCTCGAACTTGCCGCCGGCTTTCAGCTTGGCGATGATGTCTTTGGCTTCCTGCTCGGTGGCGACCAGGATGTGACGCGAATGGTATTCTTTGTCGCCCATGGCGGCCTTGTACTTGTCGTACTCGGCTTTGATTTCGGTATCTTTTACCGGATTCTTTTTAACGTAGTCAGCCAGCATCGCGTTGATGATGATGCTCTGACGTGCGTTTTCGATTGCCGCCTTGACTTCCGGCTTGGTGCCGAAACCTTGTTTGTCCGCTTCCTGGATCATGACTTCGCGTCCGATCAGTTCTTTCTTGACCATTTCACGCAGTTGCGGGCTGTCAGGCTGCTGGCCTTGGGCGACCACTTGCTTGACCATTTGATCCACTTTGGCGGCGGGAATAGCCTTGCCATTGACGGTCGCGACGTTTTGCGCGAATACCGGTGCTGCTACGACAGCGATCAGTGCTAACAACAGGCGGGCTGGCTTCAACATCATTATTAAATCCTATAAAAAAACTAGAAATCGCACTCGGCGGTGCATTGTATCAACGCAAAATTAAAAACGGCGCCCCGCAGGGCGCCGCCTTCATCTGTAACATTACTGCACTTTTGCTTTCTTGACCAGTTCTTCTTGGTAGGCTTGCAATTTCTTCTGGGCCAGTGCTTCCGCAACTTGCGGCTTCACTTCTTCCAGGGTAGGCAGCTTGGCTGGACGGATGTCGTCCACCTTGATCACGTGGAAGCCGTTCGGGGTTTGAACTGGCTTCTCGGTGACCTGGCCTTTTTGCAGGCCGACGAAGGCTGCCGAGAACGCTGGTGGGAAGGACGAAGGCACTGCCCAGTCCAGATCGCCGCCATTGGCTGCCGAACCGGTGTCTTTCGAGGCTTTGGCCAGCTCTTCGAACTTGGCGCCGCCCTTGATCTTGGCGATCACGTCGTTGGCTTCGGCTTCGGTGGCCAGCATGATGTGGCGTACGTGGTATTCCTTGTCGCCGTTCTGGGCCACGAAGCGGTCGTATTCAGCCTTGATGTCGGCGTCCGAAACCGGATTCTTCTTAATGTAGTCGCCGACCAGCGCGTTGATGATGATGGCTTGGCGGGCGTTTTCGATTTGCGTTTTTACCGCTGCATCTTTGCCGAAACCTTGCTTTTCCGCTTCCTGCATCATCACTTCGCGGCCGATCAGGTCCTTCTTGATCAGTTCGCGCAGTTGTGGCGAATCAGGCTGCTGGCCTTGGGCGA
This sequence comes from Duganella vulcania, assembly GCF_009857655.1. Lineage (NCBI taxonomy): Bacteria > Pseudomonadati > Pseudomonadota > Betaproteobacteria > Burkholderiales > Oxalobacteraceae > Duganella > Duganella vulcania. The sequence continues at coordinate 76,795 of NZ_WWCX01000005.1, read as the reverse complement.
CGACCTGCTTGACAACCGCCTCCACGCGCGAGGTAGGGATGGCTTTGCCATTAACTACGGCAACGTTTTGTGCGAAAGCAGGTACTGCGGCAACGGCGAGAAGTGCAATCAGCAAACTGGCTGGCTTGAAAGTCATTATTAATTCCTGTAAGGGGAAAGTTTTAGCGAAATTGCCTGGGCAGGAGTTAGATCAGCTATCTGTCTTTGTGTTCAATTATTTTGAAACCGATAGCGACCGTTCCCAGACCAAGCGCTACATCATACTTCGGACGGAGCCAATGCGGTAATGGCCAATGCATGAATTTCTTTATGCATCATATCGTGCACGGAATCATACACGAGTCGATGTCTTGTGACGAGTTTGAGCCCCTCGAATTGTAACGAAACAATTCTAACGTTGTAATGACCCCCACCCGAGGCGGCGCCGGCATGGCCTGCGTGCAATGCGGAATCGTCCTCCAGCGTCAGTTCCAGCGGTGCCAGGGCGGCCTGGAAGCGGCTGCGCATGCGGTCTATGCGGGTATCGGTCATGCTTCATCCTTGATGTGGCGGGACAGATAAATAGTCTGGCCGACGATAAACACAAACATGATCGCGGTCGAACCAAACGCCTTAAAGCTGACCCAGGAACTGGTGTCGCCTTTAAACAAAACGAAGGCGACATACCAGTTCAGGAAGCCCATCGCGACAAAGAAACAGATCCATGCCAGGTTCAGGCGGGCCCAGATCAGGTCCGGCAATTGGATGATCTCTTCCATCGATTTGCGCATCAAGTTCTTTTTAAAGACCAGTTCGCTAACCAGCAGGCCGGATGCAAAGAACCAATAGACGATGCTCAATTTCCATTTGATGAAATCTTCGTCGTGCAAGTAAATGGTCAGGCCGCCGAAGAATACAAACATGGCCAGCGAGAACCACAGCACGAAGTCGACCTTGCGCCCGCGCGCCTTGATATACCCGATCTGGGCCATCGTCGCCAGGATGCCGACCAGCGTCGCGATCACGATCGGGGACTCGTCCGGCTTCACCGAGCCGCCGGAAATCATGCCGCTCAGGTAGGTATTGATGAAGTGCTGGGCCGCCTCGGCATTCCAGCCCGACAGCTTGTAGGCGGCAAAGAACAGCAGCAGCGGGATCAGGTCGAACAGAAATTTCATGTTGTTTTAAATGTTATTGTGGATCGAAGCGCAAGGACGCCGAATTAATGCAATAGCGCAACCCAGTCGGGGGCGGGCCGTCCGGGAACACGTGGCCCAGATGGGCGTCGCATACCGCGCAGATGATTTCGGTGCGCAGCATACCATGGGTGCGGTCGGTTTTTTCAATGACATTGGCGGGATCGAGCGCTTCGAAATAGCTCGGCCAGCCGCAGCCGGAATCGAATTTGGCGTCGGAGCGGAACAAGGGCGTATCGCAGCACACGCAGGTGTAGATGCCGTGTTCGTGGTGATCCCAGAACTTGCCGGTAAAAGCGCGTTCGGTGGCGGCGTGGCGCGTGACTTGATATTCCATCGGGTCCAGCATGGCGCGCCATTCGGCGTCGGATTTGGTGACTTTATTGGTCATGGCTTATTGCTCGCTTAAAAGATGAAATTGTTCAAAATGGACAGGGCTAGGCGCAACGACGAAGGCAGTGCGCTAGCACGGCGAGGAGTTGCAACAAAGCCATGGCCTTTTTGAGCAATTTCATGAAGAACAGCTTACTTCAAGGTGGCTTGCCCAGTCCGGAGGCAAGGCGGCGTATTGATCATGCTCAGGCTGTTCGTCGTATGGGCGCTGCAAAACTGAGAGCAGACGTTCCACTTCAGTAAAGTCCTTATTCTGAGACTTTTCAATAGCAACCTGCGCTAAATAATTACGCAGCACGTATTTGGGGTTGACCTTGTTCATCGCAAGCTTGCGCGTGGCGTCGTCGCTGGCCTCGGCCTGCAGGCGGGCGCGATATTGAATCGCCCAGGCGTCGAAGGCCGGGCGGTCGATGAACAGGTCGCGCAACGGCTCGTCGCCGCTGGCATCAGCCGCTTTCAAGCCGCTCAAACGGCGGAAGAAGAGGGTGAAATCGACGCTGTTGGCCTGCATTAGCGCAAACATGGCGTCGCATAGCGCGCGGTCGGCATCAGCGTGTTCGGGCAGCATGGCCAAGCCCAGCTTGCCGTGCAGGAGCTCATCCATTTTGGCGGCGAACGCGGGCTGGTAGACGTCCAGCGCGGCCTGCGTCGCATCCACTTCGCCGATCAAAGGCAGCAGGGCCTGACCCAGTGCGTAGCAATTCCAGTGGCCAACCTGTGGCTGATTTGCATACGAATAGCGGCCTTGCTGGTCGGTATGGTTGCAGATGTGGTCGGAATCGAAAGCTTCCATGAAGCCGAACGGGCCGTAATCCAGGGTCAGGCCCAGGATGGACATATTGTCGGTGTTCATCACGCCATGCATGAAGCCGACCGCCTGCCAGTGGGCGATCATGTGCGCCGTACGGCGCGTGACTTCGGCCAGGAACGCCTGGTATGGATTGGCTTCCGCGCGCAATTCCGGGTAAAAGCGGTCGATGACGTAGTCCGCCAGCACCTTCAGCTCATCGTTCTTGTTGCGGTAGAACCAGTGTTCGAAAGAGCCGAAACGCACGAAGCTGGGCGCCATGCGGACCACCACGGCCGAGGTTTCGACGGTCTCCCGCATCACGCCCTGGTCCGAGCCTGCCACCGACAGCGCGCGCGAGGTCGGAATGCCGAGCCCGTGCATGGCTTCCGAGCACAGGAACTCGCGTATCGACGAGCGCAACACGGCGCGGCCATCGCCCATGCGCGAGTAGGGCGTCAGGCCGGCGCCTTTCCATTGCAATTCCATCGGCCCATCGGCGGTGGCGACGTCGCCGAACAGCATGGCGCGGCCGTCGCCCAGCTGGCCGGCCCAGACGCCGAACTGGTGGCCGGAATACACGGCCGCCAGCGGCTCGGCGCGCTCCGGCGCGGCGTTGCCGGCCAGGATGTCGAGGCTGTCGGCCACTTGCGCCGGCGTCAATCCGATCAGCGCCGCAGCCGGCGCGCTGATGGCGACCAGATAAGGCGCCGGCAACGGCGTCGGCATCAGGCGGGTGTAAAAAGCGGGCGGCAGGGACGCGAAGGAATTGTCCAGGGGCAGTTTAGAGGCAGTAATGGCAGTTCCCGGTTCGAAGTAAGTCCCGATTTTACCCCAGCGCGCAGGTGCTGCGCTGCAGCATCGAAATGCGTTGACGGTCGTCGCGTGGGCGCTACAAACTCATTCATCCAATACCAAACTTTCCCAGGAGTCCACACATGTATCCCCAGAGTCCGCTGATGGGCCAGATGATGAACCAGCCCTTGCTCGTTTCGAGCATTTTGGACTTCGCCGCCCGGCATTACGCCAACAGCGAGATCGTTTCGCGCCGCGTTGAAGGGGACTTGCACCGCTACACCTTCCGCGACTGCCAACAGCGCGTCAAGCGCCTGGCCAACGCCCTGCATGGTCTTGGCGTCGGCATGGGCGAACGCGTGGCCACGCTGGCCTGGAACGGCTACCGCCACCTGGAAGCCTACTACGCCGTGTCCGGCTCGGGCGCCGTGCTGCACACCATGAACCCGCGCCTGCATCCCGAGCAGCTGGCCTACATCTGCAACCACGCCGAAGACCAGTACCTGATGTTCGACTTCTGCTTCCTGCCGCTGGTGGAAGCGTTCGCGCCCTTGTGCAAGACCATCAAGGGCTACATCCTGCTTGGCGCGGCCGACCGCATGCCGGCCGAGACCAGGATCCCGAACCTGCTGTGCTACGAGGACTTGATCAACTCCCATTCCGCCGAGTTCGAGTGGCCGCTGTTCGACGAGAATTCCGCCTGCACCTTGTGCTACACCTCCGGCACCACGGGCAATCCCAAGGGCGCGCTGTACTCGCACCGCTCGACCGTGCTGCACGCCTACGCGTCGGCCCTGCCCAACGTGCTCAACGTGTCCTCACGCGATACCGTGATGCCGGTGGTGCCCATGTTCCACGTCAATGCCTGGGGCCTGCCGTACTCGGTGCCGCTGTCCGGCGCCAAGATGGTGTTCCCCGGCGCGGCGCTGGACGGCAAGTCGGTCTACGAGCTGATGGAGCAGGAGCAGGTCACGTTCTCGGCCGGCGTGCCGACCGTGTGGCTGGGCCTGATCAACTACGCGGTGCAGAACAAGCTCAAGTTCTCGTCCTTCCGCCGCACGGTGATCGGTGGCTCGGCCTGCCCGCCGGCGATGATGGACACGCTCATCGACGAATTTGGTGTCGAGGTCGTGCACGCCTGGGGCATGACGGAAATGTCGCCGCTCGGCACCGCCGGCGGCCTGTTGACCAAGCATCTGGGCCTGGGCAAGGAAGCGCAGCGCAAGATCCTGCAAAAGCAGGGCCACGGCATCTACGGCGTCGACATGAAGATCACCGACGACGATGGCAAGGAGTTGCCGTGGGATGGCGTCAGCTATGGGCACCTGATGGTCAAAGGCCCGTGGATCATCTCGCGCTATTTCAAGGACGAGGGGGGCGACGTGCTGGAGGACGGCTGGTTCCCGACCGGCGACGTGGCCACCATCGATGCCGACGGCTTCATGCAGATCACCGACCGCAGCAAGGACGTCATCAAGTCCGGCGGCGAGTGGATCGGCACCATCGACCTGGAGAACGTCGCCATGTCGCACCCGGCGGTGATGCAGGCCGCCTGCATCGGCGTGGCGCATCCCAAGTGGGACGAACGGCCGCTGCTGGTCGTCGTGCTGAAACCCGGCCAGGAGCTCAAGCGTGAAGACCTGCTGGCCCACTTCGACGGCAAGGTCGCCAAATGGTGGCTGCCGGACGACGTGGTGTTCGCCGATGCGCTGCCGGTCGGTGGCACCGGCAAGATCCAGAAGAACAAGTTGCGCGAACAGTACCGCAACTACCGCCTGCCCAACATCTGAGGCGGCGCTATTTCCTGGCCGGAGCATGTTGGCCCATGGGCAGCTCCGGCAGGAACACCAGCATCAGCAGCCCCAGGCCGACCAGCACGGTGCCGGTGGCGAAGATATTGCCGATGGCATGGCGGTAGAGGCCGGCCGTGGCCGTTTGCCCGTGCAGGCGCTGGGCCAGGATGGCCCCCGAACCGGTCACGCCGATCAGGCCGCCCAGCGAGCGGAAGAAGGTCATCATCGCGGTGCCGACGCCGCGCCGGTTGGCGGGCAGGGCGTTCTGCACGGCCATCGTCATGTTCGGCATCACCAGGCCCAGGCCGGCGCCCAGCGTGAAGATGGCCGGCTCCAGCACCAGGTAGCCGGCCGAGTTGGCGATGCCCCAGGCCAGCACGGCGAACGACAGCGTCGCCAGGCCAAGGCCGATGGTCTGCGCCGGCTTGTAGCGGCCGTGGAATTTGGCCAGCACGCGGCCGTTCTGGGTCGACGCGATCACCAGCCCGATCATCATCGGCATCGTCAGCAGGCCCGAGTGGGCCGGGCTGACGCCCATCACCATCTGGAACAGCAGCGGAAAGAACACGCTCGATCCCATCATGCCGACGAAGGTCAGCGCCAGCACCGCGCTGGCCACGTTGAACACGCGGTTGTGGAACAGGTCCGGCGGCAGCACCGGCTCCGGCACCCGGCGCACGTGCCACAGCAGCGCCGCCGCCAGTGCCGCCGCCAGCAGGCTCAGATATTTCACCTCATCGGAGTTCCACGGCCATTGCGTGCCGCCCAGGGCCAGCACCAGCAGCGCGGCGGTCACCGCGCCGGTCAGCAGCACCGAGCCGAGATAGTCGATCTTGTGCGCGTGATGCGGGCTGGTGTGGTGCAGCGATTTCGAGATCACATACAGCGCCAGCGCGCCCATCGGCAGGTTGACGTAAAAGATCCAGTGCCACGACAGCCAGTCCGTCAGCAGGCCGCCCAGCACCGGCCCCAGCACGCTGGCCACCGCGTACACGGCGGCGATGCTGCCTTGCCTCTTGCCGCGCTCGGCTGGCGGCACCAGGTCGCCGATGACGATCTGCGCCAGCGGCAGGAAGCCGCCCGCGCCCAGGCCCTGGATCGCGCGGAAGGCGATCAGCTCGGTCATGTTCTGCGCCAGCCCGCACAAGGCGGAGCCGGCGAGGAAGGTGGCGATGGCTGTGTACAGCAGCGGCTTGCGGCCGTACTGGTCGCTCAGCTTGCCGTACAGCGGCATCATGGCGGTCGAGGCCAGCACATAGGCCGTCACCACCCACGACAGGTGGGCGATGCCGCCCAGGTCGGTGACGATGCGCGGCAACGCGGTGGCGACAATGCTCTGGTCCAGCGCGGACAGGCCGATCATGATGACCAGGCCCATGTAGATGGCGCGGATTTCCTTGGCCGTGATGGGCGCGTTGTCTGCATGCATGGTCATTCGCCGATCTCGTTCAGGTATTGGATGGCGTTGCGCAGCGCCCGCGCGCCTTCCGGCGGCAGTTGCGCCAGCTTGCGGGCGAGCCAGTCGCGGCGGCGGCCGCGGATGTCGTCGATCACGGCCGCGCCTTGCTCGGTCAGCAGCAGGCCGATGCGGCGGCGATCCTCGGGATTGGGCGTGTCACGCCGCACCAGGCCGGCGTTTTCCAGAGCCTTGATGTGGCCGCTCATGGTCGGGCCGCGCAGCTTCTCCATGCGTGCCAGCTCGGCCACGCCGATGCCGGGCGTCTGGCTGATGATGGACAGCAGCAGCTTGTGCTGCAGCGACAGCCCGTAGGGATCGCTGTCGCCTTCCTGGCGGATACGGCGGAAGACGTGGTGCAGGGCAGTGCGCAGATCGTCCGCCAGCGCGATGGCGTCCTTGGGGACCGGGGTTTCTTTGATCATGGCTTTCAATATAGGTAGGCTACCTATCTATATTAAGCGATGGCCGGCCGGACTTCAAGGCGAAAAAAAAGCCCGGCGAACCGGGCTCAGGGCGGAGCGCGTTGTTACTTGAGGGCGCCAAACACCTTGCCGATCAGCTTGCTGCCGGCGCCGAGCGGATCGGCGCGGATGGCTTTTTCCTCTTCGCCGATCATCGTGTACAGGCCGTCCAGCGCGCGCTGGGTGACATAGCCTTCCACCGTCGACTGCTCCTTGGCCAGCACGCCAAGTTTGGGCGCCATCGCCATCGCGGTGTTGTACTTGTTGGCCAGGTCGGAGCGGTCGGTGACCTTTTTCACGATCGGCAGGAACTGCACCGCCAGCTTGGGCGAAGTCTTCTCACGGAAGAAGTCGGTCACCGAGGTCTCGCCGCCGGTCAGGATGTTCTTGGCGTCGGTGATGGTCATCGACTTGACGGCGTCCAGCAGCAGCGGCTTGGCCATCGGTACTGCGGCCTCGGCCGCATGGTTCATCTGCACCACCAGGTCGTCGAGCTGCTGGCTCTTGCCGGTCATCTTCAGCAGCGGGCGCGCCTGCTCCAGGATCTTCGGCAGCGGGATGCGGACCTTCTCGTTGTTGAGGAAGCCGTTCTCCGCGCCCAGTTTGGAGACCGCCAGCGTCGAGCCTTTTTCCAGCGCCGCCTTCAGTCCGCCCGAGGCGTCCTGGTTGCTCAGGTCGGCCAGCGACAGCGCATAGGCGCTGGCAGCCGCCAGTGTCAGGGGAAGCAGCAGGGCGATGGAACGGCGGGAGATGGACATGGTGGACCTCGAAGTTGGCTGGGCCGGCGGCTGCCGGTTCGCCGCTACTTTACCCCAGCGCCGCTCATGCCGCCAGCGCCGGCATCTCGCGCGCCAGCCGCTGCAGCAGTCGGTCGCACTCGAACACGCTCAGCGTCTTGTGGCTGTCGCCTTCGCCCTCGATGTCGATCACCTCGTCCATCTCGCTACGCGGATCGTCGTGCGCGCCGGTGTTGCGCATCATCTTGGGCGCCGCAAAGCGGCGGTTGTCGTTGATGGTCAGGATATTCTCGACCGCGTCCACCACCAGCCCGTACAGGTCCGCGCCGCGCTCGACGATCAGGATCTTGGACTGCCCGACGCCGGCCAGCGGCGGCATCTGGTACAGGCTGCGCAGGTCGATCACCGTGATCATCTGCTGGCGCAGGTTCAGCATGCCGCGCATGAAGGCCGGCATGCCGGGCGGGCAGCTGATGTCGCCGGAATAGTCGATGATCTCGCGCACCTGCCTGATCTCCACCGCGTAGCTGCTCTCCAGCGCGAAGGTGATGTAGACCTGGCGCTGCCCGCGCCGTGTGGCGCCCTCGGCCTTGACGGCGGCGTCGGCCGGGTACAGGTTGGCGTGGCCGGCGCGCATTTCCCGGATCTCGTTGCTGCTGAAGATCTGGCGGTGGTCGAGGACGATGATGTCGCCCAGGTCCGGCTTGGAGAGGCAACCGCCGAACATGCCGGCGCGGGCCTTGCTCAGCAGTGGAATCGCCATCACTTCTTCGCTGTAGAAGCTGACGATGTTGTCGACCGAATCGACCAGGAAGCCGACGGTGGCGTCGTCGATGCGGGCGACAATGACGCGCTGTTCCGGCAGGAACTCGCGCCCGTCCGGTGCGGCCCCGTGGGCGGCGTCCAGCAGCGCGGCGAAGTCGACCACCGCCACCTGGCTGCCGCGGAAGTTGAACCGGCCCAGGCACAGCGCGCTGTTCAGCACGGACGCCTGCAACGCCGGCACGCGCATGATTTCCTGGATCGCGCCCATCTCCAGCGCGAACGACGAGGCGCCCACGCGGAAGCTGACGCATTTGCGCCGTTCGCCCTGGCTGCGGCGCGCGGCCTGGCGGTGGGCGCCCTGCAGCGCCAGCACCTGCGGCACGTTCTCGATGCGCGCCAGTGCGGCCGGGTCCAGCACCTGCACCAGGCGGGCGCCGTCGTCCAGCAGAATGGTGCCCGCCACCACGCCGCGGGTGTCGCCATCGGCGTAGCTCAGCGTGCTGCGCTGCTCGGGACGCACGCGCAGGATCTCGCCGGTGGCGTGGAACAGCATGCCCACCAGCACCCCCTGGTAATCGAGGATGGCGATCTTGTCGCCAGCCTGGGCGGCACGCGCCTGCGGACGGAACACGCGGCCCAGGTTGACCACAGGGATCACCGTGCCGCGCAAGGTGAACACGCCCTCCAGGAAAGCCGGCGACAGCGGCAGGGCGCTGATCTTTTCGGGCATGTGCACCACCTCGCGGATGCAGATTGCGGGCAGGGCGAACTCGTCGCCGTCCAGCACGAAGGAGCCGAACAGTTCGGTGGCGGGGGCCGCGCTGCTGCTATTGGCGTGCATGGGGACGCTCCTCCTGGGTGGCGATGATGTCGGTGACGGCGAAACTCTGGGTGGTGCAATCGACGGTCAGCGTGCGGCCATGGTGGCCGCCCAGCCTGCAATAGCTGACGTTGAGCCCCCACTGGCGCAGGTATTTGTGGGCGGCGGCCGCGTTTTTCTGGCCGACCTGGAGCCGCGGTGTCTGATGCTGGAACATATGGGCGCCGCCGGCCACCACCACCTCGATGTCGGGATAGTCGGCCTCGGCCGCGCCCATGAGCCGCAACAGCGACGGCACGGCCTGGCTGACGTAGCGCGCGCCGAATGCCGGCTCGCGCGCCGGCGCCTCGGGCAGCAGGCAATGGGCAAGGCCGCAGCAGCCGCGCTTCTTCCACAGGAAGGCGATGCCGACGCAGGAACCGAGCAACGCATGCAGCTGGTCGCTGCGCTCCCCAACCTCCAGTTTGCCGATCTGCACCTGCAGGCAGCGCGGCATGGTGGCCGGAGTGGACTTGGCGGAAGGGGCGGTGGCGGTGTTTTTCATATCGTATAAATCATCGGACGTTCGTAGCGGTAGGCCGTGTTGAGGCCGCCGATCGATTCGGATTCCCCCAGGATCAGCCTGGCGTGCGGCGCCATGCTGTGGCGGGCCAGTCTCAAGACGGCTTCCTGGTGTTCCTGGTCGAAATAGATCAGCACATTGCGCAGGAAGACCAGGTCGAACTGCCGGTGCGGCTTGAGTGGCGTCAGCAGGTTGTGCTGGGCCAGTTCCACATGCTGCTTGAGCGCGTCGACCACGCGCAGCCCCTTGCCGCCGGCCTTGAAGTACTTCCTCACCCATTCCGGATGCGACAGGTGGATGCGCTCGACCGAACGCCCGCCGTACTCGCCGGCGCGCGCCACCGCCAGGATCTGCCGCGAAATGTCGCTTGCCAGGATGCGGTAGCTGAAGCCCGGATGCGTGGCCTGGAACTCTTCGCACAGCATCGCCATCGAGTACAGTTCCTCGCCGCTGGAGGCCGCCGCCGACCAGATATCGAGCCGCCGGCCGCGTTGCGTGTCCCACCACGCAGGCAGGAACTCGTGCTCCACGTAGTCCCACACCTGCGGGGTGCGGAAGAACAGCGTGTCGTTGGTGGTGACCAGGTCGATGAAATGCGGGATTTCGGCGCGGTCATGCTCCACCTTGTCCAGATAGGCCTGGTAGCTGGCGATCTCCAGCGCCTGCATGCGCGGGCGCAGGCGCCGTTCCAGCAGCACGCTCTTGCGCTCGTTCATCGCGATGCCGGTGTGCTTGCGCACCAGCGCGATGAGGGCGCTCAGCGTGGCCGGGGACAGTCCTGCGCCGATGTTCATGCCTACACCACGAAGCCGGCCACGGTCTTGTTCAAGTCGCCGGCGCGCTGGTTCAAGCCTTCGGTCTGGCGGGCGATGCTGTCGCAGGCGGCGGCCGACTTCTCGGCCTCCTCGGCAATGTACTGCACGGCGGTGCTCACTTCGCGCGCCGTCAGCAGCTGCTCGTTGGTGGCGGTGGAAATGTCCGAGATGGCGACCGTGGTCTTGGCCACGCCGTCGACGATCTTGTCGAACGCGTCGCTGGCCTGGCGCGAGATCTCGCTGCCGGCCGAGACCCGCTTGACCGACTCGTTGATCAGCTTGGAGATTTCCTTGGTGGCCTGCGACGAGCGCTCGGCCAGCTTGCGCACCTCGTCGGCGACCACCGAGAAGCCCAGTCCGTGTTCGCCGGCGCGGGCCGCCTCGATGGCGGCGTTGAAAGCCAGCATATTGGTCTGGTTGGCGATCTCGCTGATGACCTTGACGATTTCGCCGATGTCCTCCGACGAGCGGTTGATCAGGTCCATTGCCTCGATCGACTTGGCCACGGCCTTGGCGCCGGCCTGGGCTTCCTGCTGGGTGGCCTTGGCCAGCGTATCGGCGTCGTTGGTGTTCTGGGCGATGGTGTTGATGGAGTTGGTCAGGCCGTCAATGGAGGCGTTCATTTCCTCCACCGTGGCGCCCAGCGCCTGCGTGCCCACGGCCACGCCATTCGAGCGTTCGGCGATGGTGGTCGATGCTTCCGCGAAGCCATTGGCCGACGCCACCACGTCGCTGATGACCTTGCGCAGGTCGGTGATCATCTTGCTGATGCCTTCGGCCAGGTGATCCAGCGGTTCGTCGCCATCGATGGCGATCTTGCTGGTCAGGTCGCCCGAGGCGGCCCGGTCCACGGATTCCAGCAGGCGCTTGATTTTTCTGCCATCCGACTCGGCCTTGGCGGCCACCGAGTTTTCCAGGTTGACCTGGTCGGTGATATCGCTGGCGAACTTCACCACCTTGTACGGCTTGCCGTTCAGGTCCAGCACCGGATTATAAGTGGCCTGGATCCATATGGTTCTTCCATTATTGCCAATTCGTTTATAACGGCCGCTATCGAATTCGCCACGATTCAGTTTTTGCCAGAAGCGCTTATATTCCGAGCTATTGCCATATTCCGGCTCGCAGAACATGCGATGGTGTTCGCCTTTTATATCCTCGATGGTGTAACCCATGGTGTTAAGGAAATTATCGTTGGCATTCAATACATGGCCGCTCATGTCGAATTCAATCACCGCCTGGGCCTTGGAGATGGCCGCCAGCTTGCTTTCGTACTCGGCGGCTTTGATTTTGCTGTCGGTGATGACGGTGGCGAACTTGATGACCTTGTAGGCCTTGCCGTCAGGGCCGATGATCGGGTTGTAGGAGGCGTTGATCCACACTTCGCGGCCGCCTTTGGCCAGCCGCTTGTAGTCGCCCCGGTCGTACTCGCCGTTCCTCAACCGGGCCCAGAATTGCTGATACTCCGGGGAGCTTACGTATTCGGGGTCGCAGAAGATCGAGTGGTGCCTGCCCTGGACTTCCGCCAGCGTGTAGTCGACGGTCTTCAGGAAGTTTTCGTTGGCATGCAGGATGGTGCCGTCGAGATCGAACTCGATCAACGCCTGTACCCGGTTCAGCGCGGTGTTAATTGCCTGAATATCCAGATCCTGCGATTTGATTGCCTCGCTGTCTGCATCCATTTTGGACTCCGTTATATTTTGTGAGAGTTAATTTGCGGGAAATATTGATCGCGGCACGACAGGGCATTCCACGGCATTCGGATTTATTATTTATCCGAACTCTGACAAAGCACAAGGCCGGTATTTATTATTTCAACGCGTCTGTACTGAATTTGCTACGAGGAATTAATGCTGGCGTGTATATGCGTGAGAATCTCGCTTATTTAAAAAGCGGTTTCTCCGCATTCAAAAGCGCAGGTGAAAGAGGCAAGTTTGCGTGGCTGCCCACCGGGCCATCCTGTACCATGCTGTCAGGACAACAAAAAAAATAATACGACCGTTCTTTTATGGGGTATAGTAAGTGGGCTGAGGTTCCCACTAAAACATAAGGAAGAGACATGACTGCTGAATATCAAGTCCACGGCACGGTTGCCGTCATCACGCTGAATAATCCGCCGGTCAACGGCCTGGGCCTGGCCACCCGCACGGCGGCGGTCAAGGGCATCCAGCAGGCGCTGGCGGACGACACCGTCAAGGCCATCGTGATCACCGGCGCCGGCAAGGCCTTCTCCGGCGGCGCCGACATCAAGGAATTCAATTCGCCCAAGGCGCTGGCCGAGCCCAGCCTGCACACCTTGATCGCCACCGCCGAAAGCTCGACCAAGCCGGTGGTTGCCGCCATCCACACCGTCTGCATGGGCGGCGGCCTGGAGCTCTCGCTCGGTTGCCACTACCGTGTGGCGATGCCGGGCGCGCAGATCGCGCTGCCGGAAGTGAAGCTGGGCCTGCTGCCGGGCGCTGGTGGCACGCAGCGCCTGCCGCGCGTGCTGGGCCTGGAAATGGCGCTGAACATGATCGTCTCCGGCACGCCGGTCGCGTCCGACAAGCTGGCCAACACCGCGCTGTTCGATGCCGTGTTCACCGCCGACGCCGACCTGGTCAGCTCGGCCGTGGCCCTCGCCGAAACCATCGCCGACGTGCGTCCGCTGCCGAAAGTGCGCGACCGCAAGGTCGATTACCCGAACCACGAAGCCTTCCTGCAATTCTCGCGCAACACGGTCAAGGCCATGTCCGGCCCGTTCCCGGCGCCGCTGGAGTGCGTGGAAACCGTGGCCGCCTCGGTCACGATGAAGTTCGAGGACGGCATGAAGTTCGAACGCGAACGCTTCCTGCACCTGATCCAGACCACCGAATCGAAAGCGCTGCGCCACGCCTTCTTCGCCGAGCGCGTCGCCAGCAAGGTGCCGGACGTGCCGGCCGACACGCCGGTGCGCGCCATCAAACAGGCCGCCGTGATCGGCGCCGGCACCATGGGCGGCGGCATCGCCATGAACTTCCTGAACGCCGGCATCCCGGTCGTCATGCTCGAGACCAAACAGGAAGCGCTGGACAAGGGCCTGGCCACGATCCGCAAGAACTACGAAAACACCATGAAGAAGGGCAAGCTGACGCAGGAGAAGTTCGACCAGCGCATGGCCCTGGTCAGCGGCACGCTGGCGTATGAGGATATCGGCCAGGCCGACATCGTGGTCGAAGCCGTGTTCGAGGACATGGGCGTGAAGGAAACCGTGTTCCGCAAGCTGGACGAGGTGATGAAGCCGGGCGCCATCCTGGCCTCCAACACGTCGACGCTGGACCTGAACCAGATCGCCAGCTTCACCAAGCGTCCGCAGGACGTGATCGGCACCCACTTCTTCAGTCCCGCCAATGTGATGAAGCTGCTGGAGATCGTGCGCGGCGCGCAGACCGGCAAGGACGTGTTGGCCACCGCGCTGGCGCTGTCGAAAAAGCTCAAGAAGACCGGCGTGGTATCCGGCGTTTGCGACGGCTTTATCGGCAACCGCATGATCGAGCAATACAGCCGCCAGGCCGGCTTCCTGCTGGAGGAAGGCGCGCTGCCTGAGCAGGTTGACAAGGCGGTGGAGAAGTTCGGCTTCGCCATGGGCCCGTTCCGCATGGGCGACCTGGCCGGCAACGACATCGGCTGGGCCATCCGCAAGCGCCGCTATGTGGAGAAGCCGGAGATCAGCTACTCCAAGACCGCCGACCTGCTGTGCGAGATGGGCCGCTACGGCCAGAAAACCGGCGCCGGCTGGTACGACTACAAGGCCGGCGACCGCAAGGCCTATCCGAATGAGCAGGTCAATGCGATGATCGTGCAGCACTCGGCCGACATCGGCGTCGCGCGCCGCAAGATCAGCGACCAGGAAATCGTCGAACGGCTGGTGTACTCGATGGTCAACGAAGCGGCCCATATCCTGGAAGAGGGCATCGCCTTGCGCGCCTCGGACATCGACATGGTCTACCTGACCGGCTACGGCTTCCCGCTGTTCCGCGGCGGCCCGATGTTCTATGCCGATACGGTGGGCTTGCCGAACGTGCTGGCGGCGATCAACAAGTACGCCAAGGGCCACCAGGGCAGCGCCTGGAAACCCGCGCCGCTGCTGGTCAAGCTGGCGGAAGAGGGCAAGGGCTTCAATAGCTGATCTTATTTGACCAGGCCAGTGCCCTGCGGGATGTGATAGGCGTCGTAGTAATAGCGCTTGTAGATCGCCGTCAGGGCGCCGGCCTTGTGCATATCGTGCATGGCGGTTTCCAGCGCCGCCAGGCGCTCCGGCGAGACGGATGCGCGCGATACCGCTATCGAACGTGGCTGGCCGTCCGAGGGCATGCGGAAGGCCGCTTTCTCCAGCTGCCCGTCCATGTGTAGCGCCGACACCAGCGCATCGCCCTGGTCCTCGGGGATCAGCACCGCATCGATGCGGCCCAGCACCAGCTTGCGGAAGTTGGCCTCCATGTCCTTGGCTGGATCCCTCTGCACCGACCAATCGCGGTCGAAGCGCCGCAGATACTCCGCGCCCCATTTGGTTCCGATGCGTAGCGGCGCGATGTCCGCATAGTCGTTGATG
Source organism: Duganella vulcania (assembly GCF_009857655.1). Lineage (NCBI taxonomy): Bacteria > Pseudomonadati > Pseudomonadota > Betaproteobacteria > Burkholderiales > Oxalobacteraceae > Duganella > Duganella vulcania. The sequence goes on along the minus strand of NZ_WWCX01000005.1, from coordinate 61,666 downwards.
GTGACGTTGCCGTCCTTGCGCACGTAGAACACGCGGTCCGCACTGCGTTCGCGGTATGGCGTCTGCAGAAAGTACAGGAAGGTGTCGCGGCGCGGCGTCTCGCGCAGGCCGATCATGATGTCTGCCGTGCCTTGCTCCAGCATGAACTGGCAACGCTTGAGCGGGCAGGATTTGATCTGCAGGGTCAGGCCGGCGCGCCGGGCCAGCTCGCGCGCGATTTCGGTATAGGCGCCGCCATAGACGCCATCCTCCTCGGTAATCCAGGGCAGCATCTTGTTGACCGCCAGGATCAGCGTATGCTCTCCGCTTTCCGGCTCCGCGTGCGCGAGCGCCGGCACCGACGCCGCCAGCGCCGTTATCGCAAAGAGCAGGCGGCGCAGGATTTTACTTACCTAATACCGGCTTGACCTTGGCCGCCGCTTCCTTGGCGCGGGCGCGGGCGGTTTCAACGTCGTCGGCGGTGGCCAGCGCCACGCCCATGCGGCGGCGTGCGAACGACTCCGGCTTGCCGAACAGGCGGATGTCGGTGCCCGGCACGCGCAGCGCCTCGGCCACGCCTTCGAAGGCGATGCCGGCCGCTTCATGCTGGCCGTAGATGACGGCCGATGCCCCCGGCGCTTTCAGCGCGACGTTGACCGGCAGGCCGAGGATGGCCTTGGCGTGCAGTTCGAATTCGCTTTGCACCTGGGTCGCCATGGTCACCATGCCGGTGTCGTGCGGGCGCGGGCTCACTTCCGAGAACCAGACCATGTCGTCCTTGACGAACAGCTCCACGCCGAACAGGCCGAGGCCACCCAGGTCGCCGGTGACCTTCCCGGCGATGTCGCGGGCACGCGCCAGCGCCAGTGGATTCATGCGGCAAGGCTGCCAGGATTCGACGTAGTCGCCTTGTACCTGCACGTGGCCGATCGGATCGCAGAACTGGGTTTCGACCTGGCCGTCGGCGCCGATGGAGCGTACCGTCAGCAGGGTGATTTCGTAGTCGAAGTCGATGAAGCCTTCGACGATCACGCGGCCCGCATCCACGCGGCTGCCGGCGGCGGCGTAGTCCCATGCGGCCTTGACTTCGGCCGCGCTGTCGATCTTGGACTGGCCTTTGCCCGACGACGACATGACTGGCTTGATCACGCATGGGAAGCCAATGGCGGCGGTGGCGGCTTCAAGTTCTGCCAGGCTGCTGGCGAAGCGGTACGGCGACGTCGCCAGGCCCAGGGTTTCGGCGGCCAGGCAGCGGATGCCTTCGCGGTTCATGGTCAGCTGGGCCGCGCGCGCGGTCGGGATGCAGGTGATCTTGCCGGCTTTTTCCAGCGCGGCCAGCGTGTCGGTGGCGATGGCTTCGATTTCCGGCACGATCAGGTCAGGCTTCTCCTGTTCGATCAGCGCGGCCAGCGCGGCGCCGTCGGCCATGTTGATGACGTGGGCGCGATGCGCGACCTGGTGGCCTGGCGCGTTCGGATATCGGTCCACGGCAATCACTTCCACGCCCAGGCGCTGCAGGGCGATGATGACTTCCTTGCCTAGTTCACCGGAGCCGAGCAGCATGACTTTGGTAGCGGTGGGAGACAGTGGAGTGCCGAAAATGCGTGGAGTGTTCATGTGGAAGTCCGGGAGTGAGGGATAACGGTTGACAGTGCGCCGCCGTAGCGCCGCGCGGGCCGACTATAGCAAAATCCGGCTGTTTTGGACAGCGGCGGGTGACCAGCTGCCCGTGAGCCGGCGCTCCCGGCACCGGTTCAGGGGCATGCGGCACTTTTAGAACGAGTAGACCAGCGTCACCGAGGTTTGGGTGTCGGTGTTCTTTTTATCTTCCGGCACGTTGGTGTCGTTGCGGACGCTGAACGCGGCCTTCATCTGCATGGTGCTGTTGATTTTGGTGCGCAGCGCCGTCTCGGCCAGCGAGTGAATGTTCGAGGTGCCGCGTTCGACGCTCAGGTTCTGGCTGAACAGGGCGGTGTCGCTCAGTTTCCATTTCAGGTTGGCCGCGCCGCGTACGGTCATGCCGCTTTCCATTTCACCGGTCGAGCGGATGCCGTTGAAATAGCCCGGGCCAATTTCAACGTCCATGCTGTGGTCCGGCGTTTTGTAGGTCTCGGTGCCGTAACCGACACCCACCGTGGAGTAGCGGGTGTACGCGCCGAATTTGTCGTTGACGTGGGTGGCCAGCGCGAACAATTTGTCATGGTCCTGCAGCAGCTTGTACGCAGCTTTGGCGGAGAACGAATAGCGCTGGGCGGAACGCTCGCGCACCTTTTCGCCATCGGCCTTGGAGACCTGTTCGTCCTTGAAGTATCCGGCCAGGACATACTCGTTGCTCCAGTCGGGCAGCTCCTGCTTGGCATCCAGCTTGCCGGTGACCGAGGTACCGACCGTGTTACCTGACGTGGAGATGGCGCCCAACTCCGCGGAGTTGTTCCAGTCGTGGCCGAGGATGGATTCAGCGGCGGCGTAGCCGTGGACCAGGGAGAGGGTGAGGGCGGGAATAAGTAGGATCGCTTTCATGCCGAATATTGTACCTTAGCCCGAAAATCAGCGCATCCAACCGGATCGCGGGTGCGAATCAGCTGGTGAGCCAGTAGTCCGGACGGGCGTAAATATCCTTTAGCATGTCGATGAAGAAGCGCACCTTGGCCGGCAAGTGCCGCTGCTGCGGATAGACCGCGACGATGTCGTACTGCGGCAGCGCGTAATCGTCCAGTACCGTGATCAGCTCACCGGATGCCAGCTGCGACTGGATCTCCCACGATGAGCGCCACGCCAGCCCCAGGCCCTCGGTGGCCCAGCGGTGCAGCAGTTCGCCGTCGTTGCAGTTCAGGTTACCGTCCGCCCGTACCGTCACCTGCTTGCCGTGATCCTGGAAATACCAGCCGCGCTGCTGCCCGCCCTGCAGGTTGAACGCCAGGCAGTTGTGCTGCGCCAGGTCGTCCAGCGTGCGTGGAATGCCGTGGCGGTCGAAGTACTCCGGCGTGCCGCACACCACGCGCCGGTTGCTCGCCAGCTTGACGGCGACGAAGCTCGGATCGATCACGCCGCCGATGCGGATGCCGACGTCGTAACCGTCCCGCACCAGGTCCACCACGCGGTCGGTCAGGTTGAAGGAGATCTGCACGTCGGGATGCGCGCGCACAAAGCCCGCCGCATGGGGCGCCACGTGCTTGCGGCCGAAGGCGGCCGGCGCCGAGACGATCAGGTGGCCCGTGGCGCGGTGCCTCCCTTCGGACACCATGCGGTCCGCATGGCCCAGATCCGCGAGCAATTTGCGGCAATGGTCCAGGTACAGCGTGCCTTGTTCGGTGAGCGTCAGGTGGCGCGTGGTGCGGTGCATCAGCTTCACGCCCAGGCGCTTCTCCAACGCGTCGATACGCCGGCCCAGCATCACGGGCGTGATGTGCTGGCCCATCGCCGCCCGTACCAGGCTGCCCTTTTCGGCCACGTCGACGAAGGCCTCGATTTGCGTCAATTTGTCCATGGCTCGATTATTCCACACATATTCGATATTTTGAGTATCGAATAAAGCGAGAGTTTGTCTTCTTATCAAGGCCCGCCTTTCCCGCTACGATGATCCCATCAAGTTCAGTACTTAACCATCAGGGGACAAGCATGGCACGGATGACAGCAGCGCAGGCGGCAGCAATCGTTTTGGAAAAAGAGGGCGTGAATCAGGTGTTCGGAGTTCCGGGCGCCGCGATCAACCCGTTTTATGCGGCATTGAAGAAGCAGGGGAGCGCAAAGCACATCCTGGCGCGCCACGTCGAGGGCGCATCGCACATGGCCGAGGGCTACACCCGCGCCAAGGCCGGCAATATCGGCGTGTGCATCGGCACCTCCGGCCCGGCCGGCACCGACATGATCACCGGCCTGTATTCGGCGCAGGCGGATTCCATACCAATCCTCTGCATTACCGGCCAGGCTCCGCGCGCCCGTTTGTACAAGGAGGACTTCCAGGCGGTCGATATCGAGTCGATCGCCAAGCCGGTCACCAAATGGGCCGTCACCGTGCGCGAGCCGGCGCTGGTGCCGATGGTGTTCCAGCAGGCCTTCCACATCATGCGTTCCGGCCGTCCCGGCCCGGTGCTGGTGGACCTGCCGTTCGACGTGCAGATGGCCGAAATCGAATTCGACCCGGACACCTACCAGCCGCTGGAAGCCTACAAGCCTAAAGCCACCCGTGCCCAGATCGAAAAAGCGTTGACGATGTTGAACGACGCCGAATGCCCGCTGATCACCGCCGGCGGTGGCGTTATCAACGCCGATGCGTCCGACCTGCTGGTGCAGTTCGCGGAACTGACCGGCGTGCCGGTGATCCCGACCCTGATGGCGTGGGGCGCGATCCCGGACGACCACAAACTGATGGTCGGCATGGTCGGTTTGCAGACCAGCCACCGCTACGGCAATGCGACGCTGCTGGCGTCCGACTTCGTGTTCGGCATCGGCAACCGCTGGGCCAACCGCCATACGGGCACCATCGAGGTGTACACCAGGGACCGCAAATTCGTCCACATCGACATCGAGCCCACCCAGATCGGCCGCGTGTTCGGCCCGGACTTCGGCATCGTCTCCGATGCCGGCGCCGCGCTCAAGTTGATGATCGAAGTGGCAACCGAATGGAAGGCCGCCGGCAAGCTCAAAGACCGTTCGGCGTGGGTGGCGCAGTGCAATGAGCGCAAGCGCAGCATGCAGCGCAAGACCCACTTCGAACAGGTGCCGGTCAAGCCGCAGCGCGTGTATGAGGAAATGAACAAGGCCTTCGGCCGCGACACCTGCTACGTCAGCACCATCGGCCTGTCGCAGATCGCCGCCGCGCAGTTCCTGCACGTATATAACGCCCGCCACTGGATCAACTGCGGCCAGGCCGGCCCGCTGGGTTGGACCATCTCTGCCGCACTGGGTGTGGCCGCGGCCGACCCGCAGCGCAAAGTGGTGGCCATTTCGGGCGACTACGACTTCCAGTTCATGATCGAAGAACTGGCCGTGGGCGCGCAATTCAAGCTGCCGTACCTGCATGTGGTGGTGAACAACTCCTACCTCGGCCTGATTCGCCAGTCGCAGCGTGGCTTCGACATGGACTTCTGCGTGCAGCTGTCGTTCGAGAACATCAACGCGCCGGAACTGAACGGCTACGGCGTCGACCACATCGCCGTGGTGGAGGGCCTGGGATGCAAGGCGATCCGCGTGACCAATGCGGACGAGCTGCCGGCCGCCTTCGAGCAGGCTAACAAATGGATGGAAGAGTTCAAGGTGCCGGTGGTGGTGGAAGTGATCCTTGAGCGCGTGACCAACATCGCCATGGGTACCGACATCGACAAGATCAACGAATTCGAAGAGCTGGCGCTGCGCGGATCCGATGCGCCGACCGCGATCTCCCTGCTGGACTGAGAGGAAAACCACATGACCAAACTTGCAGCCAACCTCACCATGCTGTTCACCGAGCTCCCGTTTGTCGACCGCTTCGAAGCGGCGGCCCGCGCGGGCTTCCAGGCAGTGGAGTTCCTGTTCCCCTATGCGTACAGCGCCCGCGACCTGTCCGAGCGCCTCAAGGCCAACAAGCTGGAACTGGTGCTTCACAACCTGCCGGCGGGCCACTGGGAATCCGGTGAGCGCGGCATCGCGTGCCATCCGGACCGCGTGGCCGAGTTCCGTGATGGCGTCTGGACGGCCATTGCCTACGCCAAGGAGCTGGGCGTGAAGCAGGTGAACTGCCTGGTCGGCATCCTGCCCCAGGGCGTGACGCGGCAGGACGCGCAGGTCACGCTGGTGGATAACCTGCGCTTCGCCGCCGAGGCGTTGAAGGATGAGGGCATCCGCCTGTTGATTGAACCGATCAACAGCTACGACATTCCCGGCTTCTTCCTGACCAATACGGCGCAGGCGGCATCGCTGATCGCGGTCACAGGATCGGACAACCTGTTCATCCAGTACGACATCTATCACATGCAGCGCATGGAAGGTGAGCTGACCAACACCATCAAGAAGCACCTGCCGCTGATCGGCCATGTGCAGCTGGCGGATAACCCCGGCCGCAACGAGCCGGGGACCGGCGAAATCAATTACCGCTACCTGTTCGAGCAGCTGGACGCCGCCGGCTACCAAGGCTGGATCGGTTGCGAATACAAGCCGCGCACCACGACGGAAGCGGGCCTGGGCTGGCGCGCGGCGCATGGCGTTTAAATCACATACTTTTTAAGGAAAATATCATGTCTCGAGTTGGATTTATTGGTCTGGGTATCATGGGCGCACCGATGGCGCAGCACTTGCTGAACGGCGGCCACAAACTGTACCTGCACGACATCAAGAACCCGCCATTCCCGCTGATCGAAGCCGGCGCCACGGTCTGCACCTCGGCCGCCGAAGTGGCGGCACGCGCCGACATCATCATCATCATGGTGCCGGATACCCCGCACGTCGAAGCGGCGCTGTTTGGCGAGGAGGGCGTGGCCAAGGGCCTGCGTCCGAACACCATCGTGGTCGATATGAGCTCGATCTCGCCCATCGAAACCAAGAAATTCGCCAGGAAGATCAATGCGTTGGGCTGCGAATACCTGGATGCGCCGGTCTCCGGCGGCGAAGTCGGCGCCAAGGCTGGCTCGCTGACGATCATGGTCGGCGGCTCGGAGGCTGCGTTCGACATCGTCAAGCCGCTGTTTGAACTGATGGGCAAGAACGTCACGCTGGTCGGCGGCAACGGCGACGGCCAGACCACCAAGGTCGCCAACCAGATCATCGTCGCGCTGAACATCCAGGCCGTGGCCGAGGCGCTGCTGTTCGCGTCCAAGGCCGGCGCCGACCCGGCCAAGGTGCGCTCCGCGCTGATGGGCGGCTTCGCCAACTCGCGCATCCTGGAAGTGCACGGCGAACGCATGGTCAAGCGCACCTTCAATCCGGGCTTCCGCATCGAGCTGCATCAGAAGGACTTGAACCTGGCGCTGCAAGGCGCCAAGGCGATGGGCGTGTCGCTGCCGAATACCGCGATGGCGCAGGAGCTGATGAATGCATGCGCGGCTAATGGCCTGGGTGGCATGGACCACTCGGCGCTGTGCCGTGCGATTGAGCTGATGTCCAACCACCAGATCGCCGAGGCGTAATGAGTACCCTGAATCCACGCCAATTCCTGCTCGATCTTTACGGCAGCGCGGTGGACGCTGTCAGTGCGGAGAAGTGCCTGCCGGCCTACCTGCCGGAACCGCCGAAGAACGGCTGCACCCTGGTGATCGGCGCGGGCAAGGGCGCCGCCGCGATGGCGCGCGCGGTCGAGCGTCACTGGAAGGGTGATATTTCCGGGCTGGTCGTCACGCGCTACGGGCATGGCGTGGACTGCGAACGCATCGAGGTGATCGAGGCCGCCCATCCGGTGCCCGACGAGGCGGGCCGCGCCGCCGCAGGCCGCATGATGGAGATGGTCCAGGGCCTGAGCGAGAACGACCTGGTGCTCTGCCTGATCTCCGGCGGTGGTTCCTCGCTGCTGGCATTGCCGGCGCCCGGTATCACGCTGGAGCAAAAGCAGGCACTGAACAAGGCCTTGTTGAAGAGCGGTGCCGCCATCTCCGAGATGAACTGCGTACGCAAGCACCTGTCGGCTATCAAGGGCGGCAGGCTGGCGCTGGCTTGTGCGCCGGCGCGCGTGGTGACCTTGCTGATCTCGGACGTGCCAGGCGACGATCCCGGCATAATCGCGAGCGGCCCAACGCTGCCCGACCCGACCACCTGCGCCGATGCGCTGGCGGTGCTGTGCAAGTACGACATTTCCATCCCGGACAGCATCCGCGAACATCTCGAATCCGGTGCGGGCGAGACGCCGAAGCCCGGCGATCCGCGCTTCGCACGCAACAGCCACCACGTCATCGCCATCGCGCAGGACGCGCTGGAGGCGGCGGCTGCGCATGCCCATGCGGTGGGCATCACGCCTTACATCCTGTCCGACGGCATCGAGGGTGAATCGCGCGATGTCGCCATCGTCCACGCGGCGATGGCGCGGCAGGTTGCGACGCGCGGCCAGCCGTTCCAACGGCCTTGCGTCATCATTTCCGGCGGCGAGACCACGGTGACGGTGCGCGGTTCGGGGCGCGGCGGTCGGAATGCGGAATTCCTGCTCAGCCTTGCGGTGGCGCTGGACGGCCATCCCGGCATCCACGCCGTGGCCTGCGACACCGACGGCATCGACGGCTCGGAGGACAACGCCGGCGCGCTGTACGGCCCGGATTCGCTGGAGCGTGGCCTGACGCAGAAGCTGCGGGCCAAGACGCTCTTGGAAAACAACGACGGCTACGGCTATTTCAGCGCGTTGAACGATCTAGTGGTCAGCGGTCCGACCCGCACCAACGTCAACGACTTCCGCGCCGTATTAATCCTGTAAAAGAGGAACACCCAATGCGACGTCAACGTCAGGCCAAAATCGTGGCCACGCTCGGCCCGGCCAGCAGCAGCAAGGAAGCCATACAGGCATTGTTCGAAGCGGGCGCCGATGTATTCCGCTTTAACTTCAGTCACGGCACGCATCAGGACCACCAGGCGCGCTGCAACATCGTGCGCGAGATCGAGCGCGGCGCCGGCCGGCCGATCGCCATCCTGGCCGATTTGCAGGGGCCCAAGCTGCGTGTCGGCCAGTTCGCCGAAGGCAAGGTGACGCTGGTGGCGGGGCAGGAGTTCGCGCTGGACCGCGACACGTCGCCCGGCAATGCGCAGCGCGTATGCCTGCCGCACCCTGAGCTGTTCGAAGTGATCGACGCCGGCCAGTCCTTGCTGCTGGACGACGGCAAGTTGCGGCTCGCGGTGGTCGCCAACGAAGGCCGTGTGATCCGTACTCGCGTGGTCAACGGCGGCGTGCTGTCGGACCGCAAGGGCGTCAACGTGCCGGACGTGGTGCTGCCCATTCCGGCGCTGACGGAAAAGGATCTGCGTGACCTGGACTTTGCGCTGGAGATGGGCGCGGACTGGATCGCGCTGTCGTTTGTGCAGCGGCCGGAGGATCTGGTGCAAGCCCGCGCCATCGTCGGCACGCGCGCGGCGCTGCTGGCAAAGCTGGAGAAGCCGGCGGCGCTGGATGCGTTGGACGCCATCATCGCGGTATCGGATGCCATCATGGTGGCGCGCGGCGACCTGGGTGTGGAGGTGCCGCCGGAGCGGGTTCCGGGCGTGCAGAAGCGCATCCTGCGCGCTTGCCGCCTGCAAGGCAAGCCTATCGTCATCGCCACGCAGATGCTGGAGTCGATGATCTCGGCGCCGGTGCCGACTCGGGCGGAAGCCTCCGACGTGGCCAGCGCGATCTACGACGGCGCCGACGCGGTGATGCTGTCGGCGGAATCGGCCAGCGGTGCGTATCCGACCGAGGCGGTGTCCATCATGGACCGCATCATCTGCGAAGTGGAGAAGGACCCTTTGTACCGCCAGATGATCGATGCCCAGAACCAGGCGCCGATGCCGAACAGCGGCGACGCGATCTGCTCGGCGTTGCGGGATGTGACGCAGATCGTCGGTGCGGTGGCGACGGTGACGTATACCAGCTCCGGCCACACCAGCTTGCGCGCGGCGCGCGAGCGGCCGATGGCGCCGATCCTCAGCATCACGCCGAACCTGTCGACGGCGCGCCGCCTGGCGCTGGCCTGGGGTGTGCATTCGACCGTGAGCGCGGACGTGCGTAATGTGGACCGCATGGTGGCCGCGGCGTGCCAGGCGGCGTTACGGGAAGGCTTCGGCCAGCCGGGCGACCAGATCGCGATCACTGCGGGTGTACCGTTCGGGCAGCCGGGGAGCACCAACCTGCTGCGCATCGCCCAGATCTGGCCGAGCGACGAGCCGGCGGCGGCGTGATTCTGTCGTCGGCGTCCCGCGTTGCGGTGCCGCTGGTGCTGCAACGCCAGTTGACGGCGGTGGGACAGATCTACTTCCAGGATTCGCCGGTCTTTGGCGCGGTGCTGCTGCTTTGTCTGTTCCTGAGCGGCCCGCCGCTGGCACTCGGATGCGTGTTGGGCGTCGCCTGCGCGTCGCTTGTGGCATGGGCGTTCAAGCTCCCGGAGGATCGCCGGCATAACGGTTTATACGGTTTTAATGGCGCGCTTGCTGGCGCGGGCCTGTGCGCCGTCTACCAGCTGGACGGCCCGTTGCTGCTCATGGTCGCCGGCGCTGGTGCGTTGACGGCGGTGTTGACCCACGCCGCCGAACGCACCCGCATTCCGCCGCTGACGCTTCCGTTTGTGCTGACGATGTGGCTGGCCGGTGCGGCTGCCCAAAGTGTCGGTCTGCAGGAATCGATGCCGGCGCCGGGCGGTTGTGGTACGACATTCGTCAGCTATCTTTTCTGCTCGGTGGGGCAGGTGGCCTTCATCGGCGGTGCGCCACTCGGCATGCTGCTATGGGCCGCGCTGGCGCGACGCCATTGGCATCAGGCGATGTGGGGATTATCAGGCGCGCTGTTTTCCTGGCTGGCGATTACGTTGGCGAATCAGTTGTGGCCAGGCGCCGGCATCGAATCCCAGTCGACCGGAGCGGGCACCAACAGCACACTGGCGATGCTGGCCCTCGGCGCCCGCGGATTCCGCTGGCCTTCGCGTCTTTCCGTCGCTGGCGTCAGCATTACGCTATCTATCGGCTTCGGCGCCGCTGGCATCCATTACTTCACGCTGCCGTTCATCCTGACAATCTGGATAGTGCTCTTGGCTACTCGTCTTAGAGATCATGCGGCGTCAGGCCGGTATGCTTGGCTATTCGGCTGAGAATGCGGGCCCCCAGCTCTTCACTGTCGTGGAACGCAAAGACAAAGTCTGGCCAGCCGGCGCGCATGAGAACTCTGTGAGACCCGGACTGTCGTTTAAGTGTCCAGCCCACCTTTAATAACAACGCGGAAAAAAACAGCTTTGCCTTGGTAGCGGGCCACTGGCTCATGCCATTGCTGGAACCGATATCTTAATATTAAGCGGCTTGATCTCTTCATGCTCAAGCCGCTCTGCAATTACGCGCAAGGCAAGAGCTTGAACCTTGGATATGGCTCGGGCTGCGCTTTCTGCATAGGCCATCACGCCGGGCAGTTGAGGAATCTCCGCCAGCCAGCGGCCGTCGGATTCCTGTTCGCATTCAATAGTGAGGTTCATATTGTCCTCCATCGGAACGCCTAGTCTAGCATGAGAAAAACGACCGGCGTTGTGATCGATCTAACCGCCGTTGACGTAGTCGTCCAAGCCTTCGGCGAGGGCGGCGAAGGTGGTGGCGCAGGCGGGGTTGCTGCGCAGGTTTTCGTGCATCGCCAGCCAGGTGTCCAGCGGTATTGTCAGCAGATCGGGCAGTACGCGCACCAACCGCGCGTCGCGCTTCGCCAGGCCTACTTGGCAGATACCTATCCCCAGTCCGGCGCGGATCGAGGCCAGGTGAACCAGGTCGCTGTCGCTGCGCAGCGCGTAGGAGCCGTTTTGCAGCTTACCCAGCAGATGCTGCAGGCTACGGGTGAAGGCCGTCTCGCGGTCGATGCCGATGAGGGCGTGACCGGCCATGTCGTCCCAAGTCTGCGGCGTTCCCCTGCGCTTCAGGTAATCCCGCCGGGCGTGGAAGCCCAGATCGATATTGCCGATGCGGCGCGCCACCAGCACATCCTGCTCCGGCCGCGTCATGCGGACGGCGATGTCGGCGTCGCGCCGCAGCAGGTTTTCGATGCGGTTGGAGGTCGCCAGCTCGATGGTGATGCCTGGATGCGTGCGCGTGAGCCGCGCCAGGATCGGCGGCAGCACCTCCACGCTGACGGTTTCACTGGCCGTGACCCTGACCGTTCCCTTGATCTCTCCGTGTCCCAGGCCCGAAGCCGCGCGTAGCAGCGCCGAGGAGGTGGCCGCCAGCGTCTCGGCATATGACTGCAGCGCGTATGCGGCATCGGTTGGAATGAAGCCCGATTGTGAGCGCGTGAACAGCGAAAGCGAGAGCGATTGCTCCAACGCGTCGATATGGCGGCCGACCGTCGGCTGGGTCAGGCCTAGCGCGCGGGCGGCGCCCGATAGCGATCCTTCCGTCAGCACGGAGAGGAAGGAGCGGTACAGGTCCCAGTTTGGTTCGTTCATGGTCATACGAAATTGTATAGCGGCTATGCGCCTTTCGGTAATTTTCTTTTAGTCCGGTTTGCGCGACACTGACCCCATCAACTCACCAAACGGAGATAAACATGAAAAAGACTGCACTGGTACTGGGAGCAACGGGGGGAATCGGCAGCGAAGTGGCGCGGCTTCTGATGGCTCGCGGATGGAGTGTCAAGGCGCTGCACCGCGCCCCCGAACGTGCCGCCAAATCCAACGACAGCATCCAATGGCTGGCTGGCGACGCGATGAACCGCGACGAAGTGGTCAACGCCGCACACGGCGTCCAACTGATCGTTCATGCCGTGAACCCACCCGGCTACCGCAATTGGGGCGCGCTGGTGCTACCGATGATAGACAACAGCATCGCCGCAGCCCGCGCCAGCGGCGCACGCATCCTGCTGCCCGGTACCGTGTACAACTACGGCCCCGATGCGTTCCCTGTCATTGACGAGGAATCGCCACAAATGCCAGTTACCCGCAAAGGCGCTATCCGCGTCGAGATGGAGGCGCGCTTGCAGGCCGCGGCCGCCGACGGTGTCCGGACGTTGATCGTGCGCGCCGGCGACTTTTTCGGCCCCAAGGTCGGCAACAGCTGGTTCGCACAAGGGCTGGTCAAGCCGGGCAAACCGGTGACAGGCATCAGCTATCCCGGTAGCGCAGGCATTGGCCACCAGTGGGCCTACCTGCCGGATGTCGCCGAAACGATGGTGCAGCTGGTCGAGAAGGAGGATCAACTGGGGACCTTCGCCCGGTTCCAGATGGAAGGCCATTGGGATGCCGACGGCACTCAGATGGTGGCGGCGATCGCCCGAGCCGCGCGCAAGCCGGAGCTCAAGGCAAGCGCTTTCCCATGGTGGCTGCTGGCGCTGGCGTCGCCGTTCGTCACGGTATTCCGCGAACTGCGCGAGATGCGCTACCTGTGGCAGCAGCCGGTCCAGATGTCGAACAAGCGTCTGGTGCAGATGCTCGGCGCTGAACCGCGCACGCCGCTCGATGTCGCCGTGCAGCGCACCTTGTCGGGCTTGGGCAGTATTTAAGCCAGCTTGTACGTGGCCAGGATGCGGTGTGTGGTTCCGTCGGCGTCCATGGCCGCCTTCGCGCGCAAGAACTCCTGGACCGTGGCCTCGTCGAAGTCCAGCGAGCCGGCCAGCCATGCGGTGGTGGTGCGGACCGGCGCGCTGACCTGGAAGGCCCGCTGGGCGGAGCGGCTCTTCAGCGAACTCTGGATGATATTCCGCTCGCCGAAGGCCGCATCGGCCATGCCCTCCAGCAGATAGCGGTGGATCTCTTCGATCGAATTCCCTTCGACGATGTTCCGGTACCCCAGTTCCTGAAGTATCGCCGTCTGCGCGGCCCCTCGCAGCAGCGCGATCCGGCGGGCCTTCATGTCGTCCAGGTGCTGGAGGTCGAACGTTCCGCCGCGCCGCGCCAGGAACATGTAGTGCTCTTCGTACAAGGGCGCCAGCCAGCGGAAGCGGGATTCGCGTTCCGGCAGGCGCGTGACGGGAAAAATCGCCGTCGCCGGCATCGACGTCGCGAGGAACAGCGCACGTTTCCAGGGCACGAACTCGAGCTTGAGTTCCATCTGCGTGCGCTTGCACAACTCACTGAGCAGCTCACGCAGGGCGCCGGGACGCGTGTTGTCGTTTTCGAACACCAGCGGTGGCAGGTGCGTGGTGACGACATGCAGCCGCCTGGCTGGCCCGGTCTGCGCCAGTCCGGCGCCGCAACTGAGCGCCAGGGCCATGCCTAGTAGAGATCTTCGTTTCATCATTCGGTGAGCAAATCAGCGCCGACTGCGCTTCACGTATCGTAACCGAATTTGGAGCGCGGCCGGCGCGGGATTGCTTAGTCGCTGCGTTGGTGGACGGCTTTGCCAGCGGCGTAGGTCGCGGAGATCGCGCGGTCGTCGCCCAGCATGGCGATGGCGAACAACAGTTCTTCGACCGAATCCGTGCGCTCCGTGCGGCGGGCCAGCAACGGCGTGGCCTTTGGATCAAGGACGATGAAGTCCGCCTCCGCGCCCGATACGAAGTTGCCGATTGTGCCTTCCAGCTGCATGGCGCGGGCGCCGCCCAGCGTGGCCAGGTAGAACATGCGCATCGCCTGCAGGTAGGTGCCGCCCATGCGCGCGACTTTGTAGGCTTCGTTCATCGTCTGCAGCATCGAGAACGAGGTGCCGCCGCCAACGTCGGTGGCCAGCGAGAGCGGCACTCGCCTGGCGTCGGCACGTTCGAAGTCGAACAGGCCGCTGCCCAGGAACAGGTTGGAAGTAGGGCAGATGGAGATGGCCGATTGTGTCTCGCCCATCCGGGCGCGGTCGGTGTCGTCCAGCCAGATGCAGTGCGCGTACATCGAGCGTGGACGCATCATGCCGAAATGGTCGTAGACGTCCATGTAGCTGCGCGCGCGCGGGAACAGCGATTTAACCCACGCCACTTCGTCGGTGTTCTCGGCCACGTGGGTTTGCAGGAAGGTGTCCGGGTAGGCCTTGGCCAGCGCGCCGGCCAGTTCCAGCTGGGCTTCGGTGGAGGTGGGTGCGAAGCGCGGAGTGATCGCGTACAGCTGACGGCCGCGCTTGTGCCACTTCTTGATCAGCGCTTCGCTCTCGCGCGCGCCGCTTTCGGCGGTGTCTTGCAGGAAGTCCGGGCAGTTACGGTCCATCAGCACTTTGCCGGCGACCATGCGCAGGTTGCGCTTTTCGCTCTCGGTGAAGAACGCGTCCACCGATTGCGGATGCACGGTGCAGTAGACCATGGCCGTGGTGGTGCCGCAGCGCGTCAGTTCGTCGAGGAAGAAGCTGGCGACGTTGGCCGCGTGTTCGGGATCGGCGAATTTCCGCTCGGTGGGGAAGGTGTACTTTTCCAGCCATGGCAGCAGGCCGGGTGCCGGCGAGGCGATCATGTCGGTTTGCGGATAGTGGACGTGCGTGTCGATAAAGCCCGGCATGATGATCTTGCCGCGGTAGTCGTGCAGTGGCGTCCCTTGCGGCAGAAAGGCGATCAGCTGGCTGAAATCGCCGGCCAGGTGGACCTTGTCGTCGTTGACGATCAACAGGCCGTCCTCGTGCCATGAGCAGGCGTTGGTGGCGAAGGCTGGGTCGTCGCTGAAGTGCAGGAGGCTGGCGCGGTAAGCCTGGAAAGTGCCGCTCGGAGTGATGATGCTTGCCATGATATTGATTCCTTGTTCCGTGGTGCGGACGCCAGTTGACGCGCGCGGCGATGCGGCGCGACTGACATGGTCGTCGGCGATGAAGGCGGGCGCTTGGCGCCACACCGGTCTATGCGTTTGGGGTTACTGCTAGCGCGGTGGCTAGATTAGTGAGGTGCGCGCTCTAGATGACGATAGCGCGCTCCCGCCCCGGCGCTGCCGGAGAGTGAGAACGCCCGGCTTGCAGGCAGTTGGAAGGACATCAATTGATACATGCGGTTTGCGATTCCGGTAAGACGGCAGGTGCGGATGCGCTTATTTTAGCACCGTTTTCCGCCGGAGCGGAGAGCACGGCGGCTTCCCAGACCTGCATCAGCTGCGCCGCGACCGAGACGGCGATCACCGCCGGCGCCTTGTCGTGGATGCCGGGTAGGCCGATCGGGCAGGTCATGTCGGTCATACGCGCCGGCGGAATGCCGCGCTCCTGCAGGCGGCGTTCGAAGGAGACGCGTTTGGTCTTGGAGCCGATCAAGCCAAACCAGGTGAAGTCAGTGCGGCGCAGTATGTGTTCGGACAGCTGCTGGTCCAATACGTGGCTGTGCGTCAGTACCAGGAAGGAGGCGCCGGGCGGTGCTTCCTCCACCACCGCTTCCGGCGTGTCGGTCGCTTCGATGCGGACGTTGGCCGGCAGGACGGAGGGGAACATGTCTTCGCGCTCATCGATCCACACCACCTGGCATGGCAGCTCCGCCAGCGCGCGCACGATGGCCGCGCCCACGTGGCCGGCGCCGAACAGGTACAAACGCTGACGATAGGGCAGGCAGGAGTCGATCAACCAGCGCTTGCCGTGATCGTCGATGCGCACCTTGCAGTCGATGCCGGGGCCGGGCCGGGCCAAGGCTGCGGGACCGGGGCCGCTCAGGTGCGCGCCCGCCGCGTCGTAGCTGCTGGCTGGTTCCACGCTGTCCAGCGGCACCAGGCGCCAGCTGTCCTGGCCTTCGCGCCAGCGGCGCGCCAGCGAGCCGAAATGCTCGCCGGCTTCCGGCATGATGCGCTCGAACGCCAGATGGACTACGCCTCCGCAGCACTGGCCCAGGCTGGGGCCGAGCGGGAAGCGCTCCAGCCGGCGCTCGGCACGCAGCTCGCCGGCCGGCATGGACAGCATCTCGCGGGCGATGTCGGTGGCGACCATTTCGAGGTGGCCGCCGCCGATGGTATCGAAGGCGTGATACTGGGTGATCAGCATCTTGGCGCCCGGTTCGCGCGGCGCGGAGCCGGCTACCTGCGCGACGGTGACCAGTACACGTGGCACCGCCTTGCTGGCCGCCGCCGTCAACGCATTAAGATTGAGTGGCATGGACATGATTAATTCGCCGCTTCCGCAGCCGCCTGCACGGCGCTGATCGCATCGAGGATAGCCTCGCTGGTTGCCGGTGCGCGCAGCGGCGGGTTGTAGCGATGATCGCCGACGCTGGAGCAGGCGTCGCGGATCGCCAGGAACACCGAGAACGGCAGCAGCAGCGGCGGCTCGCCGACCGCTTTGGAGCGATGGATGCTGTCCGCGACGTTGCGGTTCCTGAACAGGCGGACGTTGAAGTTCTCCGGGCAGTCTGACACGCCGGGGATCTTGTAGGTGGAGGGCGCATGCGTCATCAGTTTGCCGGCTGCGTTCCACCACAGTTCCTCGGTGGTCAGCCAGCCCATGCCCTGTATGAACGCGCCTTCGACCTGGCCGACGTCGATGGCAGGGTTCAGCGAATTGCCGGCATCGTACAGCGCGTCAGCCTTCAGCAGCTTCCATTCGCCGGTCAGCGTATCGACCACCACCTCCGACACCGAGGCGCCGTAGGCATAGTACGAGAACGGATTGCCGCTCATGGTCTTAGGATCCCAGTGCAGGCCAGGCGTGGCATAGAAGCCGTCGGACCAAAGCTGGATGCGCGCCATGTAGGCCTTCTGCACCAGCTCCGCGAACGGAATCGCGATCTCGCCGACGTGGACGAAGTTGCCCTCAAAGCGTACCGTGGCGGGATCGCCGTCGTGGCGTTTGGCGGCGAATTCGGCCAGGCGCGCGCGGATGGTGTTGGCCGCGTCCTGCGCCGCCTTGCCGTTCAGGTCCGCGCCGGTGGATGCGGCGGTGGCGGAAGTGTTGGCGACCTTGCTGGTGTCGGTGGCGCTGGCGCGCACCATGGCGAGGTCGATGCCCAGTTCATGCGCCACCACCTGGCACACCTTGGTGTTGATGCCCTGGCCCATTTCGGTGCCGCCGTGGTTGACCAGCACCGAGCCGTCCGTGTACACGTGCACCAGCGCGCCGGCCTGGTTGAAGTGAGTGACGTTGAAGGCGATGCCGAACTTGACCGGCGTCAGCGCCAGTCCGCGCTTGAGCACCTTGCTCTGCGCGTTGAAGGCGTTGATCTCCTCGCGACGCTGGCGGTAGCCACTTTCATCCTCCAACTGCGCAACCAGTTCGTGTATGACGTTGTCGACCACTTTCTGGTTGTACTGGGTGACGTTGCGGCCTTCCTCGTCATTGCGGCCGTAGAAGTTGATCTTGCGGACGTCCAGCGAGTCCATGCCGAGATTGCGGGCGATTTCATCGACGATGTACTCGATGGCGATGGCGCCTTGCGGGCCGCCGAAGCCACGGAACGCGGTGTTGGACTGTGTGTTGGTCTTGCCGGCCATGGCGCGGATATCGACGTCGCCGAGATAGTAGGCGTTGTCGAAGTGGCAGACGGCGCGCGTGGCGACCGGCGCCGACAGATCCGCCGAGAAGCCGGCGCGCGTCACCATCTCCACCTTGGCGGCGACGATGCGGCCGTCGTCGCCGTAACCCATTTCGTACTCGTAGTAGAAGCAGTGGCGCTTACCGGTGACCATCATGTCATCGTCACGGTCGGCGCGCAGCTTGACGGGGCGGCGCAGGTGCGCGGCCGAGATGGCGGCGCAGGCGGCCCACAGTGCGGACTGCGATTCCTTGCCGCCGAAGCCACCACCCATGCGACGGCACTCGGCCACGATGTCGTGCGAATGGCGGTGCAGGGCATGCGCGACCACGTGCTGCATTTCGGTCGGATGTTGGGTGGAGCAGTGGATCAGCATTCCCTTGCCTTCTTTTGGAATGGCGTAGGAAATCTGGCCTTCCAGGTAGAACTGCTCCTGGCCGCCGACGTGCAGCGAGCCTTTCAGCTTGTGCTTGGAGCGTTCGAACGCGGCCTGAGCATCCCCGCGCGCCAGGTGCATGGGCGGCACGACGAAGGACTGGGCCTCGCGTGCGGCTTGCGGCGTCAGGATGGCGGGCAGTTCTTCGTATTCGATGACGGCCTTCTTGACGGCGCGCCGGGCGTTGTCGTGCGAGTCCGCCACCACGATGAAGATCGGCTGGCCGACGTATTCGACCAGGCCTTCCGAGAGGATCGGATCGTCGTGGATGATAGGGCCGCAGTCGTTGGTGCCGGGGATGTCCTTGTGGGTGAACACGGCCACCACACCGGGCATGGCTTTGACGGCATCGAAGTTCATCGACACGATGTTGGCGTGCGCCTTGGACGAGATGCCCAGCGCCGCATGCAGCGTGCCGGCGGCTTCTGGGATATCGTCGGTGTAGGTGGCCTCGCCCAGCACGTGCAGCACCGCCGACTCGTGCGGATGCGGCTTGCCGACTTCCGCCCACGCCATGGGGACGGCCTGCGTCAGGAATGGTTCCGATTTGCTGTTCATGCTGTGACGGCTCCCTCTGCGTAGTGGAATGCGTTGATCGATTGGAGCGGCTGGGCGGAGTCTGGATTGGTCTCCAGCCAATAGCGGCGCAGCAGGTTCTGTGCGGTCTTCATGCGGTAGCTGGCGGTCGCGCGCATGTCGCTCAGCGGGGTGTAATCCTTCGCCAGTTCGGCCATCGCCAGCTTCAGCGTGCTCTCGTCCCAGCGCTTGCCGTTGACGGCTGCTTCGGCCAACGGCGCGCGGCGCGAGGTCGCGGCCATGCCGCCGTAGGCGACGTGGGCGTCGCTGACCACGCCGTCCTTCAGCGTGAAGGCGAAGGCCGCGCAGACGGCGGAGATGTCCTGGTCGTAGCGCTTGGCCAGTTTGTAGGTGCGGAAGTGGACGTCCTTGCGCGGCAGCGGTATGCGCACGGCTTCAACGAATTCGCCCGGCTGCCAGTCCTTCTTCGTGTAATCGAGGTAGAACTTCTCCAGCAGCATGGAGCGCTGGCCCTTATCGCTGCGGATGACGATTTCCGCGCCCAGCGCAATCATCCACGGCGCCGAGTCGCCGATCGGCGAACCGTTGGCGACGCTGCCGCCCAGCGTGCCGGTGTTGCGGATTGGTTGCGAGGCGAAGCGCTGCCACATTTCGTGCAGCTCTTCCTTGTAATGCTTGCAGACCGCCTCGTAGGCGTCGTTGAGGGAGATGGCGGCGCCGATGTACAGCATGCTGTCTTCGTCCTCCATGCGGTACAGCTCCTGTACCTGACGCACGTAGATCATGTCGCCCAGGTTGCGCATTTGCTTGGTCACCCACAGGCCGACGTCGGTGGAGCCGGCGACGATGGTGGCGGCGGGCTTGGCGGCCCGCAGCGCGGCCAGTTCGGCCAGCGTGCGCGGCGCGTGGAAGGTTTGACCGTCGTGAGTGTAGCTGTACATTTCGGTTCGCTGGATGGATTGCAGCGTGGCTTTCAGCGCCTCGCGGTCGAAGCTCACGTGCGGCAGCTCGCCCATGCGGCGCGCCGCGTCGATGATGGGGCGGTAGCCGGTGCAGCGGCACAGGTTCCCGGACAGGGTTTCGTCCACCGTCTTGCGGCATGGCGGCGTGGTCTGGCCGTCCTGCTTCAGGTAGAGGCTCCACAGCGACATGGCGAAGCCCGGCGTGCAGAAACCGCACTGCGAGCCGTGGCATTCGACCAGCGCTTCCTGCACCGGATGCATTTTGCCGTCGGCCTGTTTCAGGTCTTCGATGGTGAAGACCGCCTTTCCGTCCAGCGTCGGCACGAACTGGATGCAGGAGTTGACCGACTTCATGGCCACTTCGCCGTCCGGCTGCAGCTCCGCCACCACCACGGTGCAGGCGCCGCAATCGCCCTCGGCGCAGCCTTCCTTGGTGCCGGTGCAGTGCAGGTCTTCGCGCAGGTGCTGGAGCAGGGTGCGGGTTGGGGCGCCGGCGTTGACGGAGCGGACTTCGCCGCGATAGAAGAATCGAATAGGTTCAGACATGATTGCTCCGCGATTACTTGGTTTGGAACTGGCGCAGGAAGTCCAGGAAGATCTGAGCCGATACTTCGGCGTCGTCCGCGGTCATGGTTTCCAGCGGGTTGTGGCTGATGCCGCCGTTGCCGCAGCGGGTGAACAGCATGGCGACATCGGTCATGCGGGCCAGCGCCATGGCGTCATGGCCTGCGCCGGACGGCAGCTCGAATACTTCGATGCCAGCGCGCTCGGTGGCGGCGGCGAACTGCTTCACCAGCCATGGCGCGCATGGTGCGGCAGGTGCCTGCATGATCTTGGTGACTTTGAGGCCGATCTGGCGGCGTGCGCAGACCGCTTCGGCCTGATTCAATATATCGGTGACGGCGGCGTCGCGCGTGGCATCGTCGGCGGCGCGGATGTCCAGCGACAGCTTGCAGGCGCCGGGGATCACGTTGACCGAGCCGTCCGGCACCTGCAGCTGGCCGACGGTGCCGACCAGCGAGCGTTCGCGCCCGCAGCGGTCCTCCACGTACAGCACGATTTCGGCGGCGGCAGCGGCGGCGTCTTTGCGCATGATCATCGGCGTGGTGCCCGCATGGCTGGCCAGGCCGGTGAGCTCGACCTGGTAGCGGCAACTGCCCGCGATGGAGGTGACCACACCAGTCGGCAGGCCTTTGCCCAGCAATACCGGGCCTTGTTCGATGTGGACTTCGACGAAGGCCAGCACGTCCTCGGGCTTGCGGGCGACCGAGGCGATCTTGCTGGCATCGTGGCCGGCGGCGGTTAGCGCTTCGCGCATGGTGATGCCCTGGGCGTCGGTCTTGTCCAGCAGCGCCATGTCGAACTGGCCGATGACGGCGTTCGAGCCGAGGAAGGTGCTTTGATAGCGCACGCCTTCCTCTTCCGAGAAGCCGATGATCTCCAGGTCGAAGGGCAGGCGCTCACCGCGTTCATTCAGGTGCTTGACCACGGCGATGGGCAGCAGGATGCCTTCGCGGCCGTCGTACTTGCCGCCGTTGCGGACGGTGTCGTAGTGGGAGCCGGTCAGCAACGCCTTGGCGCCCGGCTTGTTCGACTTGTAGCGGCCGACGACGTTGCCGACCGGGTCGATGGCCACTTCCATGCCGGCTTCCTTCATCCACACCGCCAGCTGGGCTGCGGTCTTGCGGTGGGCGTCGGTCATGTAGGCGCAGGTGAGGTTGTCGGCGTCGTCGCTCCATGCGCCGATCACTTCCGACCACTCCATGATGGTGGCGCCAAATTGCAGTTCCACTTGCAGCAGCTGGTTGAGGCGCATCTCCGCGATGCGGCCGATCTGGCGCAGGCATTCGGCCAGTTCGTCGTCGCGCTGCGAGCGCAGGCGGCGGCTGAAGGCGGCGATGATCTCCTGGCGCGACAGGCCGTTGCCGGTCGGGCCTTTGACGGCCAGGATGAAGGGGAAGCCGAATTTGGCGTTGTAGTCGGCGTTCAGTTTGTGCAGTGTCGCCAGTTCGTCGGCGGAGCAGTGGGTCAGGCCGGCCTGCGCCTGTTCGCCGGTCGATTCGGCGGTCAGTTCGCCGGCGAGTGCCGCCTTGCCGGCCAGCTCAGGGTGGGCGCGCACCAGGCCCAGTTGCTGTTCCTCGGTGGCGCGGCGCACCACGCCTTGCAGCGATTGTTTGAGCGCGGCGATGGTCGCGAACGGGCGCTGCGCGGCGGCGCGCTCCGGTATCCATGGCGAGTGTTCGTAGAGGCCATGCAGCAGCTGCGTGAACTCTTCGGCTCCGCAGCGGTTCAGGTGATCTAGTGTGATTGTCATTTTTGTGCAGGCAGTCGCCCGTCTCCTCTTGGTATAAGAGGAATGATATATGGCGAGGGAGACTGTTATATACGCCCGGAGCCATAACCGCATTCAGCCCGGGCTTATGGGGAGTGTTGTGGGCGTGCCACGCCCACGGTGGGATTATTTGGCGGTGAGGGCTTGCGCGGCCTGCGTGACCTGGTCGCGCAGCCATTTGTGTTCCGGTGCCTGGTGCACGCGCTCATGCCATAGCTGGTAGAAGCGCATCGTCGGGAAGCGCACCGGCACGGTGAAGGTCTTGATCGGCAGGTTGCGCTCATAGAAGCGCAGGTACTGCCGCCCCGTGGTGAGCACCATGTCGGTCTGCGTCAGCATGTGGGGGATCAGGCTGAAATACGCCGACTCCACGACCACGTTGCGCTGGTAGCCTTGCTGCGCCAGGAAGCTGTCGATCACGCCGTGGAAGCCCGGCAGCGTGGGCGAGGGCGCCACGTGGGGCAGGCTCAGATAATCGTCCAGTGTCATGTCGTTGGCGCCGGTGCGCTTGGCGTAGGGCGCGTCCGCGCGCATGGCGCAGATGATCGGGTCTTCGAAGAGCCGCGACAGGTACAGGTGCTCCGGCGGCTGCTCCCAGTTACCGATCAGCAGATCGAGATCGCCATCGGACAGCATGCGGATTGCGTCCACTTCCGCGCCCAGACTGTGGATGATGACGCGGCTCTTGGGCGACTCGCGTCGCAAACGCGCCACAACGTTCGGCAGGAATTGAATATCGAGGTAGTCCGGCGCGCCGATGCGGAAGGTACGGCTTTCCTCCTTCGAGGCGAAGGGTGTCTTGTGCAGGAACAGCTGTCCCACCTCGTCGAGGATGCGTTTTGCCGGCTCCCGCAGGCTCTCGCCGTGCTGCGTGGGCACCATGCCACGGCCGCCGCGCACCAGCAGCGGATCTCCCGTAAGCTCGCGCAGTTTCTGTAGCGAGGCCGAGATGGAGGGCTGCGTTTGATCCAGTTTCATCGCCACGCGCGAGACGTTCTTCTCGCAGAGGAGCATGTACAGGATGCGTATCAGGTGCAGGTCTAGGTGGTCGGGAAGTTGTGCCATGGTGATCGATCTATAACGGTGAGCCTATTTTTAATATACGGCTACTGCCATACGAAAAGCCAGAATTAGTTTTATCGTTCGTCCCACACCATGCGTGTCCTGCGCGTGGTTTTCAATCGGTCGCAGCGGAGCTTTCAACAGTTCGCGGCCAAAAAGGGAAATCATCCCATTCGTCTGGAGCGCCCGCGGTGGCAGACGAGCTAAATCCAAACATGGAGACAACATGGAATTGCTCGCTTACGGCGTGGACTGGCTCAATCTATTGGTGCGCTGGCTGCATCTCATCACGGGGATAGCGTGGATCGGCGCGTCCTTCTACTTCGTCTGGCTGGACAACAGCATACGCCCGCCCAAGCCCGGATCCGACCTGGCGAAGAAGGGCGTCTCCGGCGAATTGTGGGCCGTGCATGGCGGCGGTTTCTACAACCCGCAGAAGTACCTGGTGTCGCCGGCCGAGCTGCCGTCGGACCTGCACTGGTTCAAATGGGAAGCCTACGCGACCTGGATCTCGGGCTTCTCGCTGCTGTTCATCGTCTACTACTTCAACGCTTCGGCGATGATGATCGATAAGTCGGTCGCGGACCTGACGCAGTTGCAGGTTATCGGCGTGGGCCTCGGCTCGCTGCTGGTGGGCTGGTTGTTCTACGATGCCTTGTGCCGTTCGCCGCTGGGCAAGAAGGATGGCCTGCTGGGCGTGATCATGTTCGTGTTCATCGTCGCCATGGCCTATGTGCTGACCAAGTTCCTGAGCGGCCGCGCCGCCTACATCCACGTCGGCGCCATGATCGGCACCATGATGGTCGGGAATGTGCTGATGCTGATCATTCCGGGCCAGCGCAAGCTGGTGGAGGCGATGGAGCAGGGGAGGTCTCCCGACCCTATCCACGGCAAGAAGGCCAAGCAGCGCTCCGTCCATAACAACTACTTCACGCTGCCGGTGCTGCTCATCATGATCAGCAACCACTATGCGATGACCTACAGCCACGCCTATAGCTGGGCGCTGCTCGGCGCGATCATCGCGGCTGGTGTGCTGATTCGCCACTTCTTTAACCTGCGCCATCATGGCAAGACCGCGTGGCAGTTCCCTGCGGCTGGCGTGGCGATCCTCGCTGCTGTGGCGGTGGTGATTGCTCCGCGTCCCGCTGCGGCGCCTTTGCCTGCGGCTGCGGGCGAGGTGGCCGATGCGGCGCATGCCGGCGTTGCCGCGCCTGATTTCAACCGTGTGCAGGCCATCGTCAACCAGCGCTGCGTGAGCTGTCATGCGGCCCAGCCCACGCAGCCCGGCTTCGCCACCGCACCCGCCGGCATCATGCTGCACACGCCGGAGCTGATTCACCAGAACGCGGCCAAGATCAACCAGCAGGCCGTCGTGCTGAAGGCTATGCCGATCGGGAATATGACCAACATCACGCCTGAAGAACGCTCCGAAATCGGCGCGTGGTTCGCCGCCGGCGCCAACTGAGAGATAACGATTATGACTACCACTACCATCAACGGCTTCAACCTGACCGCCGCGCAAGTCGTCGCCATCGCCCGCGACCACACCATTGAAGTGAACCTGGCCGCCTCTTCGCGCGCCGCATTGAAGGAGAGCCGCGACTACATCGAGTCGACCTGGATGCACGACGAGGCGCCGATGATGTACAGCTTTAACACCGGCGTCGGCATGCTGAAGGACACCCGCGTCAAGGTGCAGGACATCGTGCTGTTCCAGACGCAGCTGATCAAGGCCCACGCTTGCGGCATGGGCGAGCCGTTCTCCGAAGAGGTCAGCCGCGCCACCATGCTGTTGCGGGCCAATGCCTTCGCCAGTAACTACTCCGCGCCGCGCGCGGAGGTGGTCGACCGCCTGCTGGCCTTCGTCAATGCCGGCATCCATCCGATCATGCCGCAGAAAGGCTCCGTCGGCGCCTCGGGCGACCTGGCGCCGTTGGCCTACCTGGCTGCGGCCATCGCCGGCTTCGAGGAGGCGGAGGTGATGTACAAGGGCCAGCGCATGTCGGCGCCGGACGCGATCCGCGCGTCCAACGTCGGCCCGGTCGTGTTTGAGTTGAAGGCCAAGGATGCCTCGGCGCTGATCAACGGCTGCACCGTGTCGCTGGCGGTGGCATTGCTGGCGGCCGCCGATGCGCGCAACATGCTGTCGGACGCCTGCCTGTCGCTGGGACTGACGCTGGAGGCGATGCGCGCCGAGATGTCGGCCTTCGATCCGCGCATCCACGAAGCGCGCCCGCACGCTGGCCAGATCAAGACCGCCGCCATCATCCGCGATCTGCTGGACGGCTCCACCCGCACCACGCACGAGGCGCGCGCCGTGCAGTTCCCGGAAGAGCTGCGCCGCACCGATATCCCGTACACCGCCCGCATCCAGGACGTGTACTCGCTGCGCTGCGCTCCGCAGGTCTATGGCCCGGTGTTCGATGCGCTCGACTACATCGACACCATCCTCGATAAGGAAGTGAATTCGGCGACCGACAACCCGCTCATCTTCGGCAAGGACGGCGGGGGCTTCGAGATTATCTCGGGCGGTAACTTCCACGGCCAGTACCTGGCGCAGGCGATGGACCTGCTGTCGATGGCCGTCGCGGACCTGGGCAGCATCGTTGAGCGTCGCGTGGCGCGCCTGATCGATCCGACGCTGTCATGGGGCCTGCCGCGCAACCTGATGTCCGGCGTGCGTGGCGTGAACACCGGCTATCCGGTGATGCAATGCTCGCTCAGTTCATTGGTGATGGAGAACCGCACGCTGTGCATGCCGGGCAGCGTGGACTCGATTCCGGCCAAGGGCAACAGCGAGGACCACGTCTCCAACTCCACCTGGTGCGCGCGCAAGGCCGCCACTGTGGTATCGAACACACAATACATTGTGGGCGTAGAAATGTTATTGGCCTCGCAGGCGCTGACGATGACAGAAGACCTGCTGCCCGGTTTTGTGCTCGGCAAAGGCACGCAGGCGGCCTATGACTCGGTGCGCGGCCAGATCCCGGCGTGCCTCGACGGCGACCGCTGGTTGCACAACGACCTTGAAGTGGCGCGCTCCTTCATTGTGAGCGGCTCGGTGCGCGAGGCGGTGATCGCGAAGATTGGTGAATTCGTATAAACCCGGCGGCACGTAAAGCATAGGAGGGTAAGCAAGGGGCTACGCCGTAAAAAATACGGCGCGTCCCGACTGTTATAGGCCATAGCAGATAGCAGGTATGCCACCAAACCAATTACACACAGTGGCCCCTGAGATAAGGTCTAAGCCGATTGTTCCCATGTTTAATCGGCGGATGACACAAGAAGCAGTTAAAAATAGAACACGGAGACGTTATGTTAATTCTAGAGAAGTACTTCAAGCTGAAAGAAAATGGGACCGATGTGCGCACCGAATTGGTCGCGGGTCTGACCACCTTCCTGACGATGGCTTACATCATCTTCGTCAACCCTTCGATCCTTGGCGACGCCGGCATGCCGAAGGGCGCGGTCTTCGTCGCCACCTGTATCGCGGCCGCATTGGGCTGTTTGATCATGGGCCTGTACGCGAACTACCCGATCGCCATGGCGCCGGGCATGGGCTTGAACGCGTATTTCGCGTACGTGGTCGTCAAGGGCATGGGCATGCCTTGGGAAATGGCGTTGGGCGCGGTGTTCATCTCCGGTTGCCTGTTCCTGTTCGTCAGCATATTCAAACTGCGCGAGATGATCGTCAACGGCATTCCACATTCGATACGTACCGCGATCACCGTCGGCATCGGCCTGTTCCTCGGCTTGATCTCGCTGAAGAGCGCCGGCATTGTCGTCAGCAGCCCTGAGACGCTGGTGCGTGTCGGCGACCTGCATTCGGCGCCCACGCTGCTGGCCATCGTCGGCTTCTTCGTGATCGTCGCGCTGGACCGCCTGAAGGTAAAGGGCGCTATCCTGATCGGCATCCTGGCCGTGACCGTGATGAGCTTCTTCATCGCCGGGAACAAGTTCAATGGCGTGGTCGACATGCCGCCATCGCTGGCGCCTACGCTGTTCAAGCTTGATCTGATGGGCGCGATCTCGGTAGGGCTGTTGAACGTGGTGCTGGTGTTCTTCCTGGTTGAACTGTTTGACGCCACCGGCACGCTGATGGGCGTGGCCAACCGCGCCGGCCTGCTCGTCAACGGCAAGATGGAGCGCCTGAACAAGGCGTTGATGGCCGACAGTACCGCCATCCTTACCGGTTCGCTGCTGGGGACTTCCAGCACCACGGCCTATATCGAGAGCGCGGCTGGCGTGCAAGCGGGCGGCCGCACCGGACTGACCGCCGTCGCCGTCGGCGTGTTGTTCCTGGCTTGCCTGTTCATTTCGCCGCTGGCCGGCGTGGTGCCAAGCTACGCCACGGCGCCTGCGCTGCTGTACGTCTCCTGCCTGATGCTGCGCGAACTGGTCGACATCGACTGGTCCGACACCACCGAAAGCGTGCCAGCCGCCATCGCGGCGCTGACCATGCCGTTCACGTATTCGATCGCGCTTGGCGTGGCGTTCGGTTTCATCTCCTACGCGGTGCTGAAGCTGTTGACCGGCCGTGTGCGCGAAGTGCGTCCAGTGATCTGGGCGATCGCTTGCGTGTTCACCTTCAAGTTCGTCTACCTCGGCGCAGGCTGAGGATCCAACCCACACGATTGCATCCTCACCGGCGCGCCGCATGGCGCCGGCGGGGACGGTCGCGTCCAAAATAATATGGAAAACTAAAATGAAAACGAGACAAATCCCTCAGCTGTTGTGCATCGCCTTGATGGGCATGGGCGCCGCCCACGCCGCCGACTGGAGCGATACCTCCGTCAGCTGGCGTTATGGGAATGACTACCGCGAGCCGTTCAACCCGAACGACATCTCGAAGAATATTCTTGCGCTGACCCACGTCAGCGGCTACAAGTACGGCACCAACTTCTTCAACGCGGACTTCTTGATGTCGGACAAAAACGATCCGGCCTCGCTGACGCAAAAGTCGGGCGCCAATGAAGCCTATATCCTGTACCGCAATACGGTGGACCTGAGCAAGGTGACGGGGCGCGAATACAAGTTTGGTCCGGTGCGCGGGCTGGGCATCACCGGCGGGTTCGACGTCAACACCAAGAACGACGTGGGTTACAACTCGCGCAAGCGCATGTTCGTGCTGGGGCCGACTTTTATGTGGGACGTGCCGGCCGGGCACTTCAACACCAGCCTGTTCCTGCTCAACGAGAGCAACGCGCCGAGCGGCGCCTTCCCGCCGATCTCCACCGTGACTGGACGCTATACCTACAAGACGCATGCGATGCTGTCGTCGGAATGGGGGATCCCGGTGGGCTCGCTGTGGGCCTTCGAAGGTTTTGCCAACTTCATCGCGGCCAAGGGCAAGGACGAGGTGGGCAACGACACCGGCGCCGAGACCAATATCGACATGCAGCTGATGTTTGACGCCGGCGCCGCGATGGGCCATGCCAAGAACACCTTACGCATCGGCATTGAATACCAATACTGGCGCAACAAGTTCGGCAACACCTCGGCCACCACCGGCGGCCAGGGCAACATCGCCAAGACGCCGATGATACGCGCCGAATATCACTTCTAAGCAATTTGGGGTCAAGTCTGACATTCGGACACGGCCCCAGCATTAGAGGCTTCGGACACCGGCCCAACAGATGGGCTCGTGTCCGAATGTCAGACTTGACCCCAATTTTATGCGGCGGCTTTGGTGGTGTTCGATAGCACGTAGCGGTTCTTGCCGTGTCGCTTGGCGAGGTAGAGCGCTTCGTCGGCGCGCTTGTAGCTGACTGACAGGTCGGCGTTCCTGTCGAATTCCGCGATGCCGATGCTTACCGTGCGTGGCGGGTGCGTCGCCCTGCGGACGCCGTCCAGCAGTGCGACGGCAAAATCCAGCGCTTGCGCAGCTTCGCCGTGATACAGGACGCCAAATTCTTCGCCTCCCAGCCGGCCGCACAGGTGGCCAGTTCCCAGCCTGGCGATGACCTCCGCCGTGCGGACCAGTACCTCGTCGCCTGCGTCGTGGCCCAGCGTGTCGTTGATTTTCTTGAAGTCGTCGATGTCTATCATCAGGAAAAATAACGGCGCATCCGAAGCGTGCGATTGCGCGCGGCGCGCCTCGAGCGTGAATTTGCGCCGATTGTTCAGGCCGGTGAGCAGGTCCTTGTAGGCCATCTCGGCCAGCTCACGCCGCGCGCGGTGGCTGCGTATCCGTAGCTTGAGGAAGTAGGCGTGCAGGTAGATCGCCATCGCGAAGCTGCTGCCCATGACCAGCAGTGACAAATTGAACGTCAGCTCTCCCGGATGCGCGGGGAAATTGCCTACCGTGAGTATCAGCCACACGGTAGTGGCCGCGCCGATGTAGTTCAGCATGCCGCCGAAGATGGGCGCCGCCGACAGCGTCAACACGGTGCCGACCGGCAGCACCCAGAACGTCGGGTCGGGGCAGTACGCCACCAGCAGGCGAAAGGCGAACGCGGTGGCGGTGGTGCCGACGATGCCGGAGACAACCAGCGCCCGGACCGACCGCGCGCGCAGCGAGATCCCCAAGCTGAGCAACATGCCCGGCACGCCGAACAGCAGGCTGGCGTGCAGCGTCTGCCCGCTGGAGGCCAGGATGACGGCGGCCGTGATCCAGCTCAGCAGCCCCACGCTTTGGGAGATGATGGCGACCGGACGCAACTCGGAATAGAACTGCTGCTGCTCGTCGGTATCGGCGCCGTAGTAGGAATAGGGAAGTAGTGTACGCATGCGGTCTCGAGGCCTGCCCATCGGGAGGGGCCTCAAGTATACGTGTTCGCTTGCCCACATCCCAGTAAATTTCTGGGATGTGGGCAATTATTTAAGACTTACATGCGTGGTTCGCCGGTCCTGGCGTTGACCGCGATGGTCGACCCCGGAGGTGCGCTCAACTGCGCACGGTGCTCCAGCCCGCGATAGTTGTACGTCACGTCCCAGTATTCAGGCTTCGGGTTGCTGACGTTTTCGCAGCGTCGCACGTCGCGTGCGTAGGTTTGCTGATTGCGGTTGTTGGCCATGTTGTTGCCGATGGCTGCGCCAGCGACCGCACCGCCGGCTGTGGCCACGTCGCGTCCGGTGCCGCCACCCACCTGATGGCCCAGGATGCCGCCGATGAGCGCGCCGGCGATGACGCCGCCGACGTTGTTGCCGTTGCTGGCCGGTTCGCTCACCTGTTGGCGTTCGACCCAGCAGCGCTGCTCCGGCGTGCCGACCACGGCGCGCACCGAGGTGATTGGCACGTCGACCACGCGTTCGCTGGGCCGGCGGCGGTATTCATAGGTCGGCTGCGGCAGCGGCGGCGGCGCTTCGTTGTCGTAGCGGGCGCGATGGCCCACCGGGCGCACCGACGAGATGCGGTCGTTCATGCCCATGCCGCTCAGCGATTCATAACTGCCGCGGCGCAGCACCATGCAATGCCCGCGGAAGTAGGCGTCGTCGCAGACTTCCCACTGGCCGCGGTCGACCACCACCGACGAGGCGCGGTCGTTGAAGCCGGTGCGCGAGAAGTCGTTGACGGACCGGGTGGCGGTGAAGGCGCGCCCGCGCAGGCCGTCATGCTCGTAAAATGTGATTTGCGCCATGGCTTGCGATGCCAGCGCCAGG
This sequence comes from Duganella vulcania, assembly GCF_009857655.1. NCBI lineage: Bacteria > Pseudomonadati > Pseudomonadota > Betaproteobacteria > Burkholderiales > Oxalobacteraceae > Duganella > Duganella vulcania. The sequence continues at coordinate 30,809 of NZ_WWCX01000005.1, read as the reverse complement.
GTGGCGGCGGCCACGACGATGTGAATAGGCTTGTTCATGGTCATCCTCTTGTCGTTGTTTTAGTTCCCGCACAATGCGCCGATTCGTGCGCCCTATCTGTGCGGTTGACAACACAAGGCGGCTCAGGGCTCGACCGAATGTGCCCGTTTCAGGCAGCGCAGGACGAAGGTGGATCGGCTGTGGCGCAGGCCGGGGAGCTTGTACAGCTTGCGGCGCAGGAATTCCTCGTAGCCGGCCGTTCCGGCCACCGCCACCTTGATCAGGTAATCGTACTCGCCGGTCAGCAGGTAGGCTTCCATCACTTCCGGCAGGTCGGCCAGCGCCTGGCCGAATTTCTCGAAGATGTCGTCGTCGTGCCGGTCCAGCGTGACTTCGATGATCACCGTGTCCGGGTAGCCCAGCGCCTTCTGGCTGAGCAGGGCGGTGTAGCCCTCGATCATGCCGCCTTCCTCCAGCGCCCGCACGCGGTTCCAGCACGGCGTGGTGGACAGGCCGACCTTTTCCGCCAGCTTGGTGTTGCTCAGGCGGCCGTCGCGGCGCAGTTCGCGCAAAATGCTGCGGTCGAGTTCGTCGATTTCCATGTGGTTTTTCCGTGAAAGATGATTATTCCTCGGATTTTATATCAGGCGGGATAATCTTCTTTAATTTGCGCGGAGTGAAGCAAAACAAGGAAGCCTATTTTGCGGCTTCCCGGATATTCTGGTTGCATGAATACCACACAAAAAAGCTACCGTTTTTGCATCGAGCCGGACGACGCCATCGCCACGCTGGAGGCCGTGCTGGCGATTGTGCGCCGTCTGGGATTGGAATTGCGCAGCCTGCGCACGACCACGCACCCGCAGGGTGTGGACGTGCAGATACGGTTGGCGGCGGAGGATGAAGACCCGTTGACGCTATGCCGCATGCGGCTCAATAACGTGGTCGGCATCCTGGCGGTGCGGGAGATGCCGACGCTGGTGGCATCTCCGCAGCGGGCGGCGGTCAGCCGCTGACGTAGGCGTACTTGAACAGGAACAGCGCGGCGATCACCCAGACCACCGGCTTGACCTGGCGCGCCTGGCCGGTTAGCAGCTTCAAGCCGGCGTAGGTGATGAAGCCGAAGGCGATGCCGTGGGCGATGGAGTAGGTGAACGGGATCACCAGCGCGGTGATCGCGGCCGGCACGCTCTCGGTGGTGTCGCTCCAGTCCACGTCGACCAGGTCGCGCAGCATCAGGCAGGCGACGAACAGCAGCGCCGGCGCGGTGGCGTAGGCCGGCACCACGCCGGCGATCGGCGCGAAGAACAGCGCGGCCAGGAACAGTGCCGCAACCACCAGCGCCGTCAGGCCGGTGCGTCCACCCGCTTGCACGCCGGCCGCGCTTTCCAGGTAGGCCGTGGTGCTGGAGGTGCCCAGCATGGAGCCGGCCACGATGGCGCAGCTGTCGGCCAGCAGCGCCTTGTTCAGGCGCTTCATTTTGCCGTCGACCAGCAGGCCGCCGCGGCTCGCCACGCCCATCAGCGTGCCGGTGGCGTCGAACAGTTCAACCAGGAAGAACACCAGCACCACGTTGAACAATCCCAGCGAGGTGGCGCCCTTCAGGTCGAACTTGAACAATGTCGGTTCCAGCGATGGCGGCAGCGACATGAAGCCGTGGAAGGTGTTCCCGCCGAAGAAAAAGCTCATCACCGTCACCACCACGATGCCGATCAACAGCGCGCCCGGCACGCGCAGGCGGTCCAGTGTGACGATCAGCAGGAAGCCGAAAACGGCCATGATGGTTTGCGGCTTGTGCATGTCGCCCACGCGCACCAGCGTCTCGGGACTGGCGACCACCAGGCCGGCGCTCTTCATGGCGATCAGCGCCAGGAACAGGCCGAGGCCCACCGTGATGGCCACCCGCAGCGAATGCGGGATGCCATTGACGATCAGCTCCCGCACCTTGAACACGCTCACCAGGATGAACAGGCAGCCGGAGATGAACACCGCGCCCAGCGCCGACTGCCATGGCACGCCCATGCCCAGCACCACGGCGTAGGCGAAGTAGGCGTTCAGGCCCATGCCCGGCGCCATGCCGATCGGGTAGTTGGCGTACAGGCCCATGATGATGGTGCCCAGCGCCGCCGCCAGGCAGGTGGCGACGAACACCGCGTCCTTGGGCACGCCGGCGTCGCCCAGGATGGCAGGGTTGACGAAGATGATGTAGGCCATCGTCAGGAAGGTGGTGATACCCGCGACCACTTCGGTCCTGACGTTGCTGCCATGCTCGGTGAGCTTGAAAAATTTGTCGACCGGCGACATGTGCGTTCTCCCTGATTGCGTCGAGGCCGAAGAATATCACGTACAGGGGATTCTCCTCGGAATTGCTTATTGCACTGAAAGATGTAAAAATGGAAAATCTCAAGACAAAATGCCATCTTCATCCGTACAGGGCGTCATCATTATGGAACTTCAGCCGCAGCAAGCCGGCAGCACGCTTGTGCTCAGCCCCGCCGGCCGCATCGATCATACGCATGCCGATGCCTTCAAACTCGCACTGGATCCGCACCTGAGCGACTGTACCAAGGATGGCGCCGCGCTGGTGCTTGATTTCAGCGGTGTCAGTTACATCAGCAGCATCGGCCTGCGCGCGCTGATGGTGGCGGTCAAGCAGGTGAAGGCACAGGGCGGGCGCATGGTGCTGGCGTCGCTGCAGCCGCTGGTGCTGGAGGTGTTCACCATCAGCCGCTTCGACATGCTGTTCGAGATCTTCCCCGACCGCGGCGCTGCGCTGGCGGTGGTCGGCGGCGGCTCATGAAGGCGCGCATCTGGGGCGCGCGCGGCTCGCTGCCGGTGGCGCTGAACCACAAGCAGATCCGCTCCAAGCTGGTGGCGGCGCTGGAAGGCGCCATCGGCCGCAACCTCGATACGCCGGAGAAGGTGGCGTCGTATATCGACAACGACCTGGGTTTCGATGTGCGCGGCACTTACGGCGGCAATTCCAGTTGCGTCGAGGTGGAGGTGTGGGACCCGGACGCCGTGCATGAACATATCATTCTTGATCTGGGTTCGGGTGTGCGTGCCCTGGCGGGCGCCAAGCTGGCGCGCTACGGTCCGGGCAAGCCGCAGACCTACCATGTGTTCATGTCCCATCTCCATTGGGATCACATCATGGGCTTCCCGTTCTTCACGCCGGCTTACATACCGTGCAACCGCATCATCATCTACGGCTGCCACGAGGAGCTGGAGACGGCGTTCCGCCGCCAGCAGGAGCCGATCAGCTTCCCGGTCGGCTTCCACCAGCTGGGCGCGACCATCGAGTTCGTGCGGATGCAGCCTGGGGTTCCATTGCGTCTGCATGACGTGACGGTAACGGCCAAGCTGCAGCTGCATGCGGGCGACTCGTACGGCTATCGGCTGGAGCAGGGCGGCAAGGCCATGGTTTACAGCACCGACTCCGAGCACAAGCTGGATAACGCCGCCGAGCGCCTGGCCTTCGTGGAGTTCTTCCGCGACGCCGACCTGGTGATTTTCGACGCCATGTATTCGCTGGCCGATTCGATTTCGGTGAAGGCCGATTGGGGCCACTCCAGCAACGTGGTCGGCGTCGAGTTGTGCCAGCTGGCCGGGGTCCACCAGCTTTGCCTGTTCCATCACGAACCGATTTACGACGACGCGCAGATCGCCCGCGTGCTGGCCGAGACGCGGCGCTACGCCGAGATCACCGGCGAAGCGCCGCTGGACATCGTCTCCGCCTACGACGGCATGGAAATCGAACTGTAAGCGCGGCCATGCTGCTCCGCTTGAGAACCAGGGCCCTGGGCGGCATCCGCGCCGGCCAGGGCAGGCCGCTGGCGCTGGTGCTGGCGTGCCTGTTGGCGGCGGCGCTGGCGGCGGGTGGTGACGGCTTGCTGCCGCAGCTGCGGCTTGCCTTGTTCAACGCTTATCAGATTTACCTGCCGCGCCAGCGCGTATCCGGGCCGGTGCAAATCATCGCAATTGACGAGGCTTCGCTCAAGGAGTTCGGGCAATGGCCATGGCCGCGCACGCGCTTGACCGAACTGATAGAACACATCAACGCGCAGCGGCCGCTGGCCATCGGACTCGATATCCTGATGCCGGAGCCGGACACCACCTCGCCCGAAGCGCTGGCGGCGCGGCTGTCTCCCGGCCCGCTGCGCGACAGCCTGGCGGCGCTGCCCGCGTATGACGATGTGCTGGCCGCCGCGATGCGTCGCGCGCCCATCGTGCTGGGTGCGGCGGGTTTTGCGCATCCGGAGGCCGGCACCAGCGACGCCTTGCGCGTGTGGCCGGTGCATGTGAACCTGCCGGCGGCGTCGCTAAAGGTGATGCGCTTCCCGCAGGCGATGTCCAGTTTGCCCTTGCTGCAGGCGGCCTCCAAGGGGCAGGGCCTGTTGTCGGTGGAGCTGGAGCGGGGCCTCGTGCGCCGCGCGCCATTGGTCGGCGCCATCGGCGACACGCTGGTGCCGGCGTTTTCGATGGAGCTGCTGCGTGTTGCGACCGGCAGTTCGGCGCTGGAGATCGAGGCCGGCGAGGACGGCGTTCACAGCGTGTCGGTCGGCGACCTGCGCGTGCCGACGACGCCTGATGGCGCGGTGTGGGTGAATTTTTCGGCCCCGGCGATGGATCGCTACGCCTCGGCGCTGGACGTGATGCGCGGCCGGCTCGCTCCCGGCGCGCTGCAGGACAAGATCGTCATCGTCGCCATGACGGGGCTGGGTTTGACCGATTACAAGACCAACGCGCGCGGCGACTTCATGCCCGGTGTGGATACGCACGCGCAGATGATCGAGAGCTTCTTCGACGGCGCCTTCCTGCGCCGGCCGGCATGGATGCGCTGGGCCGAGGCGTCGCTGTTCGGCGCCTGCAGCCTGCTGCTGGTCTGGTTCCTGCCCAGACTGCGCTTGCTGGTGTCGGTGCCCTTGTGCGGCGCGCTGGCGCTGGGCTTGTTCGGCGGCGGTGCGCTGGTGTTTGCGCGCGCGGGCCTGCTGTTCGATGCGGCGGGCGTGGTGTGCGCGATCGGCGTAGTGGGGCTGAGCATGTTGGCCAGCATGCTGACGGCGGCGGTGCGTGATCGGAAGCACAGCGAGCGCGCCTTGCAGATGGCCCGGGTGTCCGCCGCCAAGGTCGCCGGTGAATTGGGAGCGGCGCGCCGCATCCAGATGGCGACGCTGCCGCAAGCCGCGCTGGCCTTCCCCGGCGAACGGCGCTTCTCGCTGGATGCCTTGCTTGAGCCGGCGCGTGAAGTGGGGGGCGATCTGTACGACTTCTTCATGCTGGACCAGGACCGCGTGTTCTTCATGGTCGGCGACGTGTCGGGCAAGGGTTTGCCCGCGAGCCTGTTCATGGTGGTGGCGAAGGCGCTGTCCAAAAGCGTGGCGCTGCGCGGCCCGTCGGAAATGGCGGCCATCATGAACGGCGCCAATCGCGAGCTGACACGCGAGAATCCTGAGATGCTGTTCGTGACCAGCGTGGCCGGCATACTGGATGCCTCCAACGGCCAGGTCTTCCTGTGCAATGCCGGTCACGACGCGCCGCGCCGCCTGACCGTGGATGGCCGCGTCGAACATCTGCATGCGGCGGACGGCCCGCCGCTGTGCGTGCTGGAGGACTTCGAATATCCGGTGCGGCACTACCAGCTGCAAGCCGGCGAGTGCCTGTGCCTGACCACCGACGGCATCAACGAGGCGATGAACGAAGCAGGGGACCTGTACGGCAATGCGCGGCTGGACCGCTTGCTGGCCGGGCTGTCCGCAACCACGCCGGCGGCGGTGGTGCGTGCCGTGCGAGACGACGTGCGGCTGCATGTGGGTCAGGCCGAACCCTCGGACGACCTGACCTTGCTGGTGTTGCGCTGGGACGGCGCGCCTTGATCGGCGGCTGATCAGCGCACGCGGATTTCGACGCGGCGGTTGCGCGGCTCGTCGACGCCGTCGGTGGTGGGCACCAGCAGTTCGCGCTCGCCGCGTCCCTGCACGGCGATGCGGTCCGCTTCGATGCCCACTTCCACCAGCATTTGCTTGACGGTGGCGGCGCGCCGCAGCGACAGCTCGTCGTTGTACGCCTGCTTGGCGACGGTGTCGGTATGGCCGATGACGATGATCTCGGGAGCGGGCCGGGACGCCAGTTGCGCCTTGATGTCCGCCAGCCGCGCCGCCGATTCCGGGACCAGCGCATCGGTATCGGTGACGAAGTACAGCGTGAACACGGCGGCCCGCTGTGGCATGGCGGCCAGCGTGGAGGCATAGCGGCTGCCGATATCGGCGCCGTTGCCGGCGCTGACGGTGGCGCCCTTGCTATCGATGGCGGCGGTCTGGTAGGGATGGTCGAGCACCGTGTCGACACCGGCGGTGGTGATGATGACCGCGCTGGCCTTGCCGTCCTGGCTGGGCAGCAGGGTGATTTGTTCGGTCGGTGTGCGTTGCTGCGAGACGGCGGCCAACAGGCAGGCGATCCAGATCAGCATGGCCATGCTTTACTCTCCGTCCTTGACGTCGATGACGAATTCGGTGCCGCGCACGCCCAGGATGGAGGTGGGCGTGCGGAACTGCACCGCGCCCGGAGATTGCTTGGACAGCTTGCCGGAGATGACGCCAAGCGTGCCGCGCTTGACGGTGGCATTGAGCACGCCGTCGTGCGAGGTCGGATCGAAAGCGTATTTTTCAAGCCACACATTGCTGTTCGGGCCCACCGCCAGCAGGGTCTCGTCGCGCAGCGTGATGCCCACGCTGCCATCGGCGCCTGTGACCACGCGGTCGCTGGCCATCAGCGCGGCGCCGGGGGCGGCCGGGGTCTGTTTGCCGGCGCGCTCTATGGCGGCGATGCCCTTGGCGGTCTTGATCATGCCGGCCGGCTGTTCGGCGGCGCAGGAGCCGCCCACAGCGAGTAGGGCGGCCGCCGTGGCAATGGCGGCTTTTAAGTTACGCATGTTTCTTCTCCTGGGATAAGCATTCCGATAATATGCTCGAATGGACAGAAAAGAAACCGGTATTGCGCAGCTGTTGCGGTTTCCGGCGCGGCTGGATGCGGTCTCCGGCGCGATGTCGTTTGCCGCGATGGCGTTGAAGCAGGCCGGCCTCGGGCCGGGTGTGGTGGCGCGCGCGGAGCTGATATTGGAGGAGCTGCTGCGCAACAGCATCCTGCACGGCCATGGCGGCGACAGCGCGCATTCGGTGTGGGTGGGCGTCGACGGCGCGCGGTTGGTGTACGAGGACGAGGCGCCGGCCTTCAATCCGTTCACCCAGGGCCCGCCGCCGCCCGATCCGGCGCTGCCCATCGCGGCGCGGGCCGTGGGCGGTGTCGGCTTGCTGCTGATACGCCAGTTGGGCAGCGCGGTGGCCTATCAGTATTCCGGGGGACGCAATCGTATCGAGATCGCCTTACAATAGAGGCTATCTTCAACCAACAGGATCATGCATGAGCGAGTTTTCCAGCGATATCTACACCGAACCGTCCACCATCGACGTCAACACCCTGAACAACCTCGGCCCGCTGGCGCCGATGGCGGGCATCTGGAAGGGCGAGCGTGGCCTCGATATCAAGCCGAAGGCGGACGGTCCACGCAAGCAGGCCTACGTCGAGCGCATCGAGCTTTATCCGATCGATCCCGTCACCAATGGCCCGCAGCTGTTCTACGGCCTGCGCTACCTCATCATCATCAACAAGCCTGGCCAGGCCAAGACCTACCACGAGCAGGTCGGCTACTGGCTGTGGGAGCCGGCCACCAGCACCGTGATCCAGACGCTGGGCATTCCGCGCGGGCAGATCGCCATGGCGTCCGCCGTGGTGGCGCCGGACGCGAAGGAGTTCGAACTGGTGGCGCGGCTGGAGTCCGATACCTACGGCATCCGTTCCAATCCCTTCCTGGAATACGGCTTCAAGACCGTCGAGTACCGCATCAAGGTCACCATCAACGACGATGGCAGCTGGGGCTATGAGGAGGACACGGTGATGATGATACGCGGCCAGGACGAGCCGTTCCACCACGTCGACCGCAACCTGCTGTTCAAGGTCGCCGAGCCGGTGGCCAATCCCATGGCGAGCGGCGTCCCCGCCTAATCGGACAGCGCGTATCCGTCGCGGCCATTGCGTTTGGCCGCGTACAGCGCGCTGTCGGCGCGGGCCACCAGTTCGGCCGGCGTTTCGGCGTCGTGCTTCTGTAGTGCGATGCCGATGCTGGTGGTGATGCGCATCGTCTTGCCGGCGATGTGGAACGGCCGGCGCATCGCATCGATGATCTTGGCCGCCAGCCGCTCGGCCTCGCCGTGGCCGTTCACCTGTTCCAGCACGATCACGAACTCGTCTCCCGCCAGCCGCGCAACGGTGTCCGAGGCGCGCACATTGCCCACCAGCCGCGAGGCGAACTCCTTCAGCACGACATCGCCGGCGCCGTGGCCCATGGTGTCGTTGATGATCTTGAAGTTGTCGACGTCCAGGTAGGCCAGCGCCAGCGAGCGGCGATTGCGCTTGGCCCGCACCAGCGCCAGTTGCAGGATCTCTTCGAACATCAGGCGGTTGGCGATGCCGGTCAGCGTATCGATGCGGGCCAGCTGCGTCAGGCGCTCCTCGATTTCCTTCATGCGCGTGGTGTCGTGGGTGAGCGTGTAGATGCCCACCACGGTGCCGTCGGCGCCGATCTCCGGGACCAGCGTGGTCTCCAGCGTGTGCAGGCTGCCGTCGATTTGCGCCTTCAGTTCGTAGGTGGCGTTCTCGCCGCGGTAGGCCTTTTCCAGGTGGGCCTCGGCCTGTTCGTAGTGGTCGCGGCCCATGCCTTCGACCAGGTGGCGGCCTATCAGCTTGTCCGGCGCCACGCCGAACCACTGGAAGAAGGTGGCGTTGACGAACTGGAAGCGGCGCTTGTCGTCCAGGTAGGTGATCAGCACCGGCAGGTTGTCGGTCAACAGCTTGAGGCGCTTCTCGCTGGCGGCCTGGCGCAGCTCCGCGCTTTTGCGCTCGGTGATGTCGACCGCCATCATGTAGATGCCGGCGACGCTGCCGTCGGCGGCGATGTCCGGTATCAGGTCGCCCATCACTTGCTGCGGCTGGCCGTCCTTGCGGCCCTCGCGCTCGTAGTGCACGCGCTCGCCGCGCAGCGCCGCTTCATAGTACTGAGCGAGGGAGCCGGCGAACTCCTTGCCCAGTACTTCCTCCATGGTCCGGCCTATCATCGCCTGCGGATCGAGGCCCAGCATGGTGCGGAAGTACTCGTTGGTGAAGTGGTAGCGGTTGTCCTGGTCGATATACGCCACCAGGGCGGGGATGCCGTCGGCGATCATGCGCAGGCGCTTCTCGCTGTCGGCGATCTTCCGTTCGTATAGCACGCGTTCGGTGATGTCATGCAGGAAGGCGGTCGCATAGTATGCGCCGCCGTGCCGCAAGGCGTTGATCGACAGTTCGACCGGCACCTCGTGGCCGTCGCGGTGCAGCGCAGTGGTGCGCACGCGCGAGTTGGCCATCGGTCCGATGCGGCCGTTGGCGACATGCGCCATGCCGGCGTTGTGCGCCGCGCGCTGGTCCGGCGGGATAATCAGGTCGGCGATGTCGCGGCCGATGGCTTCCTCGCGGCTCCAGCCGAAGGTGCGCTCGGCGGCGGCGTTCCATTTGGTGATGGTGCCGTTGCTCTGGCAGCTGACGAAGGCGTCCGGCGCCTGTTCGAGGATATTGCTGATCAGGGATTCGCTTTCGCGGATGGCCTCCTGCGTCCGTTCGCGTTCGGCCATCAGCTCGTGGAAGGCGCCGCTCAATTCGCCGATTTCGTCGGCGCGCCGGCGCTGCAGCACGCCGATGCTGGCCTCACCGTTGCGGATGTCGTTGATGTTGTGGCGCAGCCGTTCCAGCGGCTTGAGCAGGGTCTGGATCGCCAGCCAGGCCATCAGGCCGGCCAGTGCGGCGAAGGCGCCCGCCGCCAGCATGGCGTGGCGGCGCATCTCGATCATCGGCGCGAACGCCTCGTCGACCGGGAAGCGGGCGCCGATGATCCAGTTGGTGGTCGACAGGTGCTTGTACGAGTAGATGCCTTCGCTGCCGTCCTTGTTGGCGGCCTCGGTCCAGCCTTCGAATCCTTGCAGCGCCATTTCGGTGGCGCGGTTGTAGCCGGGGCGCGCGTTGATGTGCTCCAGCAGCCGCCGGGGATTCGGATGGTGCAGCAGGATGCCCTGCGTGGTCATGATGAACACGTAGCCGGTCTTGCCCGGCTTCTGGGCCGCGATCTGCGCCAGGAAGTCGGAGTCGATCAGGTCGATGGTACCGCCCAGCAGCATCACCGCCTTGCCTTGTGCGTCCAGCACCGGCTGGATGATCATGATGGCGGGGCGCCCGGACAAGATGCTCTTGAACGGCGGCGACACCACCGCGCGGCCATCGGCCAGCACCTTGCGCAGGAAGGCGCGCGGCCGCTCGTCCAGCGCCAGCACGGCCGCGCCTTCGCCTTCGGTGTGTATCAGCACGCCGTTCTGGTTGAAGATGTGCAGGTTGAGGAACTGCTTGCGCACCGCCGGATGCCGGGCCACGAAGGCGCTCATGCCTTGCGGGTCCTGGCCGGCGTCCGGTGGCACGGCGTCGGCCAGGCTGGCCAGCAGGGCTTTTTTCGCGCTGATCTGGGCGTCCACCTGGGCGGCGGCCGAGGAGAGCAGGGCGAACTGCTGGTTGCCGATCACGCCCTTCATGTCGCGCTCCGCCAGCACCAGCGCGACCCAGGTGACGATCACGGTCGCGATCAGCACCAGCATTACCACGACGGCGGTCATGCGGGACTTGAGGCTGCGCGGCAGCAGTGCTAAAACGGCCATGTTGCTCTGTTTTAAGTATGTTGAAGGGAGTATTACATACCCGGACCTGCATGGCCAGCGGGTACAATGCCCGCTGCAACGATGCGACACCGCGCCAGCCGGCGCTTTACACGGAACAGGGACTATGCTGCGGGCGATTTTGTGGGACAACGACGGCGTGCTGGTGGACACCGAACGCCTGTTTTACGAGGCGAACCGGGACCTGTTCCGGCCGCTGGGGCTGGAGTTGAGCGAACGGCACTTCTTCGACTGGTACCTGGCCGACAACTGCGGCGCGTGGCATCTGCTCGAACCCCAGCTCGGCGTCGCCGAGATTGACGCCTGGCGCGACGAGCGCAATCGCCAGTATGCGGCCACGCTGGCTTCCGCAACCATCCCCGCCATCGACGGCGTCGGCGAGGTGCTGGCCAGCCTGTCGCCCCGCCTGCGCATGGGCGTGGTGACCAGTTCCAATCGCGACCACTTCGAGATCATCCACGACCGCCTGGATTTGCTGCCGCATTTCGAGTTCGTGCTGACCTTCGAAACCTACGCGCGCAGCAAGCCGGCGCCCGATCCCTACCTGCTGGGCCTTGAGCGGCTGGGCGTGCGCGCCGACGAATGCCTGGTGGTGGAAGACTCGCCGCGCGGCCTGCAAGCCGCGACGGCGGCCGGCATCCGCTGCATCGTGCTGCGCAATGAGCTCACGCGCGGCCATGACTTTCCCGGCGCCTGGCGCGTGGTCGACACCATGCCGCAGCTGCTGGCCGAGATCGAGCAGCTGATCGCGCCTTAGCGGGCCGACGACGCGCGCCGCGCCGATGGTGCTTCCAGCGCGGCGTATTGTTCGCCTGGACCCTGGGCGCCGCGCCGCGCGGACTGGATCGGCTTGACGCTGGCGCTCCGGCGCCCACCCGCATCGCCCACCAGCTTGAACACGCCGACCGCGCCTTGCAGATGCATCGCCTGGTCGCGCAGCGTGGCGGCAGCCGCCGATGCCTGTTCCACCAATGCCGCGTTCTGCTGCGTGGTCTGGTCCATTTCGGCGATGGCGCCGTTGATGTGCTCAATCCCGGACAGCTGCTCCTGGCTGGCGGCGGCGATGTCGCTCATGATGTCGGTGACGCGGCGCACGCTGGCGACGATCTCCGTCATCGTCACGCCGGCCTGGTCGACCAGCTTGGCGCCGGCGTCGACCTGGCCGACCGAGTCGCCGATCAAGCCCTTGATTTCGCGGGCCGCCGCTGCCGAGCGTTGCGCCAGGTTGCGCACCTCGTTGGCCACCACGGCGAAGCCGCGTCCCTGTTCGCCGGCGCGGGCCGCTTCCACGGCGGCGTTCAGGGCCAGGATGTTGGTCTGGAAGGCGATGCCGTCAATGACGGCGATGATGTCGACGATCTTGCGCGCCGAGGCGTTGATCGAGGCCATGGTGTCGACCACTTGCGCCACCACCGCGCCGCCCTGGCCGGCGACGTCGGAGGCCGACACCGCCAGCTGGTTGGCCTGCAGCGCGTTGGCGGCGTTCTGCTTGACGGTGGAGGTGAGCTCCTCCATCGACGATGCGGTCTCTTCCAGCGAACCGGCCTGGCGCTCGGTGCGCTCGGACAGGTCCATATTGCCGGCGGCGATTTCCGACGACGCGGTGCCGATGGCCTCGGTGCCGCCGCGCACCTCGGTGACGATGCTGATCAGGCTGGCGTTCATGTCCTTCAGCGCGGCCGACAGCTGGCCGATCTCGTCGCGGGAGCGTATCTCGATGTGGGAGCTGAGGTCGCCTCCTGCCACGGTGCGCGCCACCCGCACCGCATGGCGGATGGGGCCGACGATGCCGCGCGTGATGAACCACGCGGTGAACAGGCTCAGTGCGCCGCCGGCCACGCCCAGCGCGATCATCAGCGTGCTGTAGAAGGAGGCGATCTGCTGCGCGTTGCCGGAGGCGTGCTCGACGCTGGTCGCGCGCAGGCCGGCCGAGCCCACCGCGACCACCACGGCAAGCATCATTGTTGTTAATGAGAAGGCAATGGTCAGGCGCTGACCTATCTTGATGTCGGCTATTTTCATGTCTCGTTTTATTGTGATTTTGAGTACCGGTATTTGCTCCGGGGAACAGAAAGTGTAGCAGCGAACGGTCGTGCGAATCTATAACTTTTAGCAATATTTCGCTGGCGTGCGACGGCAGTGTTGCGCTTTGGGTAGCATGGTCCCAGCAAACAGAGTAAGGAGATGATCATGTCTAAAGGAGCGAGTCCCAAGCGCGAGCGCGAATACAAGGAACTGGAGCACAAATTCGAGAAGGAAGGCCGCTATCCGGGCCGGGAGGAAGAGGTCGCTGCCCGCATCGTCAACAAGCAACGGTCCGAGGCCGGGGAGACCAAGGAAGCCAAGGCGCCCCGTGGCGGCACCGGGCACCGGCGCGCCAACACCACCCGCAGCGCCCGCCGCAACAAGCCGTCGTGATGGTGGCCATCACCATATTTTTCACCTGCCGGTTGCTAAACGATGTAAAATAATAAGCAGTGTTGTCGCAATTGAAATAAAACTCAGCCTCTGGTAGGGCGGATGTTTGGAAGGGCTGGAACCGTCGCGGTTCCGGCCCTTTTTGTTTTTACGGCTGGATCCAGGCCCGGCTGGCGCTCAGCACGGCCGTCAGGATCAGCAGCGCACCCATGACGCGGGCGGCGACCGTGGCGGCGGCCGGGTGCGCGGCAAACCATCCGCTGGCGCCGCTGGCGGCATAGGCCAGCGCGCCGTAGACGCCCAACTGCGTCAGCGCGGTGATGCCGCCCAGCACGCCGGACTGCACCCACAGCGGCCCCTGGCCCGGCTTGAGGAATTGCGGAAAGATCGCCAGCATGAAGATGTAGGCCTTGGGGTTGAGCAGGCTGGTGGTCAGCGCGCGGCGGAAGATGACGGCGTCGGCCATCGCCTCGGCCCCCGGCGTCGGGTGGAAGATGCTGTCGCTGCGCAGCAGGCTGTAGCCCATCCAGGCGATGTAGACCGCGCCCGCCAGCAGCATGATCCTGAACAGCGGCGGCCAGCATTGCAGCACCACCGCCACGCCCAGCGCGCCCATGCACAGGTGGCAGAAGCCGCCGGTGATGATGCCGCCGACCGCCGCCATCCCCGAGCGGCGCCCGCCCAGCATGGAACTGCCCATGACGAAGGCCATGTCCAGGCCGGGCAGGGCGATCACTCCGAAGACGACGACAAAATACAGCCACAGATTGGCGGTTTGACTCATGTGTTACTCCCTGGTTGGTGTGTTTTGTCCAGCTTAGCGATCAATCAGGACGGATTTGGCCCTATAAACCTGCTATCTTTGCGGCATGTACCATCCCACCACCCGCGTGCTGGCAGTCCTGGAGCTGCTGCAAACCCATGGCCGTATGAGCGGCGCCGAGATGGCGCGCCGGCTCGACGTCGACGGCCGCACCTTGCGCCGCTACATCGTCATGCTGGAACAGATCGGCATCCCGATCATGGCCGAACGCGGCCGCTACGGCGGCTACGCGCTGATGCCCGGCTTTAAATTGCCGCCGATGATGTTCACCGACGACGAGGCGCTGGCGTTGTCGCTGGGCCTGCTGGCGGCGCGCGGGCTGGGGCTGGCGGAGGCGGCCCCGGCGGTGGCCAGCGCGCAGGCCAAGCTGGGGCGCATCATGCCGGACGGCTTGCGCCAGCGCGTGGACGCCATCGATGGGACGGTGCGGCTGGATCTGCGGTCCGTTGCCCAGCAGGGGGCCGGGCCGCAGGACAATGCGGCGCTGACGGCGCTCAGCCTGGCCGCCAAGTCGCGCCGGCGCGTGCACCTGCGCTACCGTTCCGGCGGCGTCGAAAGCGAGCGCGACGTCGATACCTACGGGCTGGCGTACTACGGCGGCTACTGGTATGCGGTCGGCTACTGCTATCTGCGTGCCGATATCCGCACCTTCCGCCTCGACCGCGTGCTGCAGGTGGCGCCGGCGCGGGGCGGTTTCCAGTTGCCGGCCGGTTTTGATGCGCTTGAGCATTTGCGCCTGTCGGTGGCCGCGCTGCCGCGCAGGTTTGCCGCCACGATCCTGCTGGAGACCGACCTGGCCACCGCGCGCCGCGCCTTCGTCGACACCATCGGCCTGTTTGAGCAGACCGCCGACGGCGTGCTGCTGCGTAACCAGTCCGACGACCTGGGCTGGCTGGCGCGCCAGCTGGCCGCCGCGCCGTTCGCCTTCACGGTGGTCGAGCCGGACGCGCTGCGCGAGGAGTTGCGCACGGTTGCCGGGCGCTTGTTGCGGGCGGCCGGGCTCCGCTAGAATGCCGCCACGCCAAATTTTCTCGAAGGAATTATGTTTCTGATTCAAAGAACTGTCGCAGCGGCAGCGCTTGCTTGCGGCTTGCTGGGCGCCGGCCTGGCCTGGGCCGGCAATTGCCCCGCGCATTATGTCGATGGCCGCCTGCCGGAAATCCGCAACGCCAAGATGAACGCCGCCACCACCGAGTTGTGCTTCGGCGTGTTCGGCGTCATGCATTCCGGGATCACCCGCACGCCGCTGTGGTCGGCCGAGCATTTGACCGCCGATAATATCGAGGCGGCCAAGGCCTTGTCGCGCGAGAATTCCTTCCACACGGAGCCGCAGTTGCCGGCCGGCGTGCGCGCCGAGCTGTCCGACTACGCCCGCAGCGGCTACGACCGCGGCCACATGGCGCCGAACGGCGACATGCCGGACCGCGAAACCCAGCACGAGAGCTTTACGCTGGCGAACATGGTGCCGCAGGACGCGGACAACAACCGCCACGTCTGGGCCGGCATCGAGGGCGCCGTGCGCAAGCTGGCGCAGAAGGAGGGCGACCTGTACGTGATCACCGGCCCGGCTTTCATCGGCGATAATCTGCAAAAGGCCGGCAACGTGCTGGTGCCCACCCATTTGTACAAGCTGGTGTATAGCCCGCGCCAGCGCGCCGGCGCCGCCTTCTTTATCGAAAACCGCGCCGACGCGGAATATGAAACACTGAGCGTGGCGCAGCTGGAGGCGCGGGTCGGCATCAATCTGCTGCCGTCCTTGTCGGCCGAGCAAAAGGAGACGATGTTGCGTCTGCCTAAGGTCAAGCCACGTAAATCCCGGAGCTAATCATGAGTAAATTTGTCCCCTATGCCAACGAGTCGGACGTGTTGAACATTGGCCAGCTGTCGATAGAAAACCGGCTGGACCGCATCACCCTCAGCGGCGATGTCGACCTGACCGCCGACCAGGCCGGCCTGGCCGACGCCCGCGCGCTGCATCGATTGCTGGGCGATGTGGTGGCGCGGCTGGAGGCGCAAAAGCTGCCGGCCAAGCTGCCGCCGCCAGCCACGCAGACGGTGGCCAACCCGTTCGACTGACCGCCCCTGTGGCCGCTAAGACTGGTCCGGCAGGCTGATCCGGTTGCGGCCCATGTGCTTGGCGCGATACAAAGCCGAGTCGGCCGTCGCCACCAGCTGGCTCGGGTCGCTGCCCGGCGCCGCCAGCGCGGTGGCCGCGCCTATGCTCACCGTCACCACATGCCGGGTGCTGCCCAGGTTGGGCAGGTGCAGCTGTTCCACCCGGCAGCGGATGCGCTCGGCCACGATGGCCGCGCCTTTCAGCGACTGGTTGGGCAGGATCACGGCAAACTCCTCGCCGCCGTAGCGCGCCACCAGGTCGTTGGCGCGCATCTCGCTCGACACCGCGCACGCTATCCTTTGCAGGCATTCGTCGCCGCCCAGGTGGCCGTAGGCGTCGTTGTACTGCTTGAAATTGTCGACGTCGACCATCAACAGCGACAGCGGCTGCTCCTGGCGCAGCGCGCGCTGCCACTCGGCCAGCAGGGTGTCGTCGAAGCAGCGGCGGTTGGCCAGGCCGGTCAGGCCGTCGCGGGTGGCCAATTGCTCCAGCGCCACCTGGGCGCGTTTTTCGTCGGTGACGTCGCGCAGGGTTTCGGCCACCGCGACCAGCTTGCCTTCTGCGTCGAAGATGGGGCTGGCGTCGGCCGCCAGGTAGCGGCGCCGGCCCACGCGCGGCATGTCGCACCAGTTTTCGGCCCGCAGGCCGCTGTCGTTGTCGTTGCGGCGCACGTGCTGGTTGTACAAGGCCTGGGCGTCGGCGTCGCGGCCGTGCATGACCAGGTCGGCCAGTGTCGGGCGCTGCTCGTGGTAAAAGCTCTTCCAGTGGTCGGTGGTGCCCAGCACTTCCCAGGCGTCGACGCCGGTCAGCCGCTCGCAGGCGCGGTTCCAGATGATGACCTTGCCGTGGACATCGATGACGAAAGTCGGTATGACCAGCAACTCCATCAGTTTCAGCGCGAAGCCGTGTTGCATGTCGGCTTGCGAGAATTCCATCAGGTGCTGGATTTTTTGAGTGGACATTGTTGGTCCCCGTTATGCGAACGTTGGTTGAATCGGGAAAGACATGGTCAGCGCGGTGCCGTGGCCGGGTTGGCTGGAGATGTCGAAGCGGCCGCCGGCTTCGGCCACGCGCTGGGCGATGCCGCGCAGGCCGCAGCCGCGCCGGGCGGGCGGATCGGGCAGGCCGATGCCGTTGTCGCGCACGGTGAGGCTCAGGCTGCCGGACACGCGGCACAGGCCGATGCAGACCTCGGACGCCTGCGCGTGCCGGGCGATATTGCTCAGCGATTCCTGCAGGATGCGGTAGACCGCCGCGTCCAGGCGCTCGTCGGTCGGCGCGCTGAAGGCCTCGCCTTCCGCTTCCAGCCGGCAGGGTATGCCGCTCAGGCGCGAAAACTGTTCGACCTGTTGCTGGACGGCGCCTTGCAAACCACTTTCCAGCTGCTCCGGGCGTAAATCGCGCACAATGGTGCGCAGGGAGCGGGTGGCTGTTTGCAGGCGCGCCTCCACCTGGGCCAGCGGCTGGGCCAGCGCTTCGTGCTGCTGCGCAAGCTTGGCGACGTCGAAGGTCATGGCCAGCAGGTGCTGTCCCATGTCGTCGTGCAAGTCGCGGGCGATGCGGCGGCGTTCGGCATCGCGCAGCGATTGCTGGCTGGTGTTGAGGCGGCACACTTGCGCACGGGTGTCGGCCAGCGCCTGGTCGGCCAGTTCGCTGCGGCTGCGCTCGCGGGCCAGTGCGGCATCCATGGCCGAGAGCGCCGCCCGGAGCCGGCGTTGCCGCCACAACATTAACAGTGCTATGCCGGCGAGCAGTACCGCGCCGACGGCGATGACATCAATTTCCAAGAACGGTTGTGCGTAGCGCATGATTTATTTTCCCCTGGTAGCGTCCACCAGATCAACATTACGTCGTTGCCGTGCAGTAGTATTGCGCAATGTCAATTTCCGCCGGCATAGACCGGAAAGTGTGGCGTGGGATATAATTGAGGGTTGTCCTATCAGGAACTGCCGTGACTTACAGCATCAAAGAGATTTTTTACACGCTGCAAGGCGAGGGCGCCCACGCCGGGCGTCCCGCCGTGTTCTGCCGTTTTTCCGGCTGCAATTTGTGGACCGGACGTGAGAGCGATCGCGCCAGCGCCGTCT
The DNA here is from genome assembly GCF_009857655.1 of Duganella vulcania. Lineage (NCBI taxonomy): Bacteria > Pseudomonadati > Pseudomonadota > Betaproteobacteria > Burkholderiales > Oxalobacteraceae > Duganella > Duganella vulcania. The sequence continues at coordinate 12,581 of NZ_WWCX01000005.1, read as the reverse complement.
GCCAGTTCTGCGATACCGACTTTGTCGGCACCGACGGCGAGGGCGGCGGCAAGTTCACCACGCCGGAAGCGCTGGCCGCGACCATCAACGCGCTGTGGCCGGACACTTATACCGCCAGCAAATACGTGGTGTTCACCGGCGGCGAGCCGTTGTTGCAGCTGGACTCGGCGCTGATCGATGCGATGCATGCGGCCGGTTTTACGATCGCGATCGAGACCAACGGCACGCTGCCGGTGCCGGAAGGCGTGGACTGGATCTGCGTCAGCCCGAAGATGGGTTCCAAGCTGGTGGTGACCAAGGGCAGCGAGATCAAGGTGGTGATCCCCCAGACCGGCCAGGACCTGTCGGCCTACGAGCAATTGGACTTCGAGCATTTCTTTGTGCAGGCGATGGATGGCCCGCTGGCCGAGTTCAATACCAAACTGGCGATCGACACCTGCAAGCGCAATCCGAAATGGAAACTGAGCTTGCAAACCCATAAACTTTTACAGATACCCTAATCATGCTGACCATTACCCGCAAGCTGGAATTCGACGCCGGCCACCGCATCCCCGACCACAAGAGCCAGTGCCGCAACCTGCATGGTCACCGCTACACGCTGGAAATCACGCTGACCGGCAACATCATCACGGCCGAGGGGAATTCCGACAACGGCATGATCATGGACTTTTCCGATATCAAGGCACTGGCCAAGGAACACCTGGTCGATGTCTGGGACCATTCTTTCATCGTCTACGAGAAGGATGCGGCGGTGCGCGATTTCCTCGCCACGCTGCCGGGCCACAAGACGGTGGTGATCGACCGCATTCCGACCGTGGAAAACCTGGCCCACGTGGCCTTCGAAATCCTGAAGGCGGCCTACAAGGACCGCTACGGCACCGGCCTGCACCTGCACAAGCTGGTCCTGCACGAAACCCCTAACTGCTGGGCAGAAATCACCGATGCCTGACGACGATTTTATGCGGCAGGCGCTCGAACAGGCCCAGCACGCGTGGGATCTGGGCGAGGTGCCGGTCGGCGCGGTGGTGGTCAAGGACGGCGTGGTGATCGCGCGCGGCTACAACCAGCCGATCGGCCGGCATGACCCGACCGCGCACGCGGAAATCGTCGCGCTGCGGGCGGCGGCCGAGGCGCTGGGCAATTACCGGCTGCCGGGCTGCGAACTGTACGTGACGCTGGAGCCGTGCGTGATGTGCTCGGGCGCGATGATGCATGCGCGCCTGGCCAAGGTGGTGTACGGCGCCACCGACCCCAAGACCGGCGCCTGCGGCTCGGTGGTGAACCTGTTCGAGCAGGAACAGCTCAACCATCACACCGCCATCGCCGGCGGTGTGATGGCCGACGAGTGCGGCGCGATGTTGAAATCCTTCTTTGCCGCCCGGCGCGCGGCGGCCGCCGCGGCCAGGCGCGGCACGCCGGAATAGCGGCGGTTTTCTCCGGTGCGGTAAAAATGGTATGCTCAAACTACTGTTATCCGTACCGTCCTGGGAGAGACCGCCTTGGCTACCGCACAAGCAAACGGCATCACGATCGCTTACGAGGCCAGTGGCAATCCGCTGGACCCGGCGGTATTGCTGATCATGGGCCTGGGCATGCAGCTGATCTCCTGGCCGCAGGACCTGGTCGACGGCCTGGTGGAGCAGGGCTATTACGTAATCCGCTTCGATAACCGCGACAGCGGCCTGTCCAGCAAGTTCGACCACCTCAAGCAACCCAATCTGATGCTGGCCTACCTGAAATCGCTGGTGGGCTGGAAGCAGGCGCCCGCCTACACGCTCAACGACATGGCCGACGACGCGCTCGGCCTGCTCGACGCGCTGGGCGTCGCCGGCGCGCACCTGGTCGGCGCGTCGATGGGCGGGATGATTGCGCAGATCTTCGCCGCCCGCCATCCCGGGCGCACGCTGAGCCTGACGTCCATCATGTCCAGCAGCGGCCGGCGCGGCCTGCCCGGCCCGACGCCGGCCGCGCGCAACGCGCTGATGCGCACGCCCGCCTCGCCGCACAACCGGCGCGACGTGGTCGACCGCATGGTGCAGGTGTATCGCATCATCGGCAGTCCCTCGTTCCCGACGCCGGAGCGCCAACTGCGCGACGGCATCGAGCGGGCGCTGGACCGCAGCACCTGTCCGGCCGGCATGGCGCGGCAGATGGTGGCCGTGGTGGCGTCGGGCGACCGCACGCCGTTGCTGCGCAAGATACGCTGCCCCGCGATGGTGATCCATGGCGCGGCCGATCCGCTGGTGCCGCTGGCCTGCGGCGCCGACACCGCGGCCTCGATCGCCAACGCCAGGCTGCACGTGATCGAGGGCATGGGGCACGACCTGCCGCCGCAGTTGATCGAGCGCCTGCTTGCCTTGCTTGAGCATCACCTGCGCGGTAATATATTGCCGGACCATCCTCCGCTGACGCCGCACCGGGCGGGCAGCGGCACCCACCAATGACAGGGGTATTTTGAGCACATCGACTTTCGGCATCGCGATTGCCGCCACGGGCGGTTACGCGCCCGACCATGCAGCACTTCAAAACGGCATCGAGCGCCTGCGTCAGCAAGGCCATCTGGTCCACAACTATTACGACGACGATAAAAAGTTCCAGCGCTTCGCCGGCACCGATGCCGGCCGTCTGGCGCAGCTGAACGCCGCCGCCGCCGACCCCGACGTGCAGGTGGTGATCGCACTGCGCGGCTCCTACGGCATGAGCCGCCTGTTGCCGTCGATCGATTTTCAGGCGATGGCGGACAGCGGCAAGCTATTTGTCGGCTATAGCGATTTCACGGCGTTCCAGATGGCGTTGATGAAGCGGACCGGCCGCATCAGCTTTGGCGGCCCGATGATGTGCGACGATTTTATCCGCGAGACGCCGGTCGATTACACGCTGCGGCAGTTCTGGGATTGCCTGCGCGGTCCGGTGCATACGGTGCGCGGCGCGGTGGCGGAGGGGGGCTCGGATAATCCGCTGGTCGATGTCGGCGGCAAGCTGTGGGGTGGCAACCTGGCGATGATGGTCAGCCTGCTGGGCACGCCATATTTCGCGTCCGAGCCGAACGGCATCTTGTTCCTGGAGGATATCAGCGAGCATCCGTACCGGGTCGAGCGCATGGTGTTGCAACTGCTGTACGCCGGCGCGCTGGACGGCCAGCGGGCGCTGGTGCTGGGCGATTTCTCGGGCTACAAGCTCAGCGCCTTCGACAACGGCTACGATTTCGAGACCATGCTGGCCTACCTGCGCGAGCGCTTGCCGATGCCCGTCCTGACCGGCCTGCCATTTGGCCACATCAAAGAACGCGCCACGCTGCCTTACGGCGGCATGGCGCATCTGGTATCGAGCGAACGCGGCTTCGATCTGACGATCAGCGATTATCCGACGTTGGGACGCTGACGGCGGCGGGCGGCGACCCCCACCAGGCCCAGGCCGGCCAGCAGCATGGCGTAGGTTTCCGGTTCAGGTACGGCCGTGACGGTGACACTGACGTTGTCCAGGCGAATGAAGCTCGGATCGTTGCGCGCGCCGAATTTGAGTTCGGTTGTGGCGGCGGTCGCCGTCAGGCCGGTCAGCGTGACGTGGCTCCAGTTGTGCACTTCATTCGAGAAACCGTACACGCTCACACCGTTGAAATCCGCTTCAAAAGTGGCGTTGCTGGTGGCGCTATTGTACACATCAAAGCTCAGCGTATAGGTCGAGCCGGCCGAGGTTGCCAAGGCCTGGCTGATGTACGCCGGCGAACCGGTCGCGCCGCTGCGCCATACGTAGGTATGGTTGGAGGTCACGGTATTGGAAATGACGTCCGACAGCGAAGGATTTCCGGACTTGGTCCAGCCGGCGAAGGTGCCGGTTTCGAAGTTTCCGTTGACGACCAGCTCGGTGGCGGCTTGTGCCGAAAAGGCGCTGGCGGCCAGGACTGCGGCGATTGCTAATTTCTTCATTGATGGCACCCCATTAAGTATTTTTATTGCAAGAGAGTTGTCATAGTACTCTCATTCAAGGGGGATTGTCCAATGGGAAATGTTGATGTGGCAAATCATCCACGCCCCCTCGATTCGCCCGGCATGCCCAGCTAGTGGTAAAATGCCCGGTTAATCAAATCCATGCTTTAAGGGCCTTATCCGTGCTAAGTACAGCTAACATCACCATGCAATTCGGCGCCAAGCCGTTGTTCGAAAACATTTCCGTCAAATTCGGCGATGGCAACCGCTATGGCCTGATCGGCGCCAATGGTTGCGGCAAGTCCACCTTCATGAAAATCCTGGGCGGCGACCTGGAACCGTCGGGCGGCAACGTGATGCTGGATACCAACGAACGCCTGGGTAAGCTGCGCCAGGACCAGTTCGCCTACGAAGAGATGCGCGTACTGGACGTGGTGATGATGGGCCACACCGAAATGTGGGCGGCGATGCAGGAACGCGATGCGATCTACGCCAATCCCGAAGCCACCGACGACGACTACATGAAGGCCGCCGAGCTGGAAGGCAAGGTCTCCGAATATGACGGCTACACGGCCGAGTCGCGCGCCGGCGAGCTGCTGCTGGGCGCGGGCGTCAGCATCGACTTGCACCAGGGTCCGATGAGCAATGTGTCGCCAGGCTGGAAGCTGCGCGTGCTGCTGGCGCAGGCGCTGTTCTCGAATCCGGACATCCTGTTGCTCGACGAACCGACCAACAACCTGGACATCAACACCATCCGCTGGCTGGAAGATGTGCTCAACGAGCGCAACTCCACCATGATCATCATTTCCCACGATCGCCACTTCCTGAACCAGGTCTGCACCCACGTGGCCGACATGGACTACGGCACGCTGAAGATCTATCCGGGCAACTACGACGAGTACATGTTCGCGTCGACCCAGGCCCGCAACCAGCAGCTGGCCAACAACGCCAAGGCCAAGGAAAAGGTCGCCGAGCTGCAGGACTTCGTGCGCCGCTTCGCCGCCAACAAGTCCAAGGCCCGCCAGGCGACCTCGCGCGCCAAGCAGATCGAAAAGATCAAGGTCGACGACATCAAGCCATCGTCGCGCGCCTATCCGTTCGTGCGTTTCGACGGCGAGAAGAAGCTGCACCGCCTGGCGGTCGAGGTGGATTCGATCTCGAAGAAGTACGACCGCCAGCTGTTCAATAACTTCAGCATCATGGTTGAGGCGGGCGAGCGCATCGCCATCATCGGCGCCAACGGCGCGGGCAAGACCACGCTGCTGCGCTGCATCGGCGGCGACGACATCGCCGGCCTGCACGCCGACCACGGCACGGTCAAGTGGGCCGAGAACGCCAACGTCGGCTACATGCCGCAGGATCCTACCGAGGAATTCGCGGCGGGCGAGACCTTGACCGACTGGATGGGCCACTGGACCAAGGAAGGCGACGACGACCAGGCCGTGCGCTCGATCCTGGGCCGCCTGCTGTTCGGCGGCGACGAGGTGAAGAAGTCGGTCAAGGTGCTGTCCGGCGGCGAGAAGGGCCGCATGATGTACGGTAAGCTGATGCTGGGCCGCCACAACGTGCTGCTGCTCGATGAACCGACCAACCACATGGACATGGAATCGATCGAGTCGCTCAACATCGCGCTGGAAAAATACGCCGGCACGCTGATCTTCGTTTCCCACGACCGCGAATTCGTGTCGTCGCTGGCGAACCGCATCATCGAGATCAAGGAAAACGAAGTGGTCGATTTCCGCGGCAACTACGAAGACTACCTGAGCAGCCAAGGCATCGACTAAGCGTCGGTCCGAGTCCGATAAAGAATCCCGCCGCAAGCGGGATTCTTTGCAATGTGCGATAGTTATTGCCTCCCGTTTTACGTTCACTGAACACCATGGAAACCATAGAGATCAAATCCGTCGAGTACGAGCACCATCAAGACGGAGCCAGCTGCACCGCCCACGCCTGGGCGCGCACGCCAGCGACGCCATCCCCCGAGCAACGCACCGCCCTCAAGGAGCGCATCAAGCGCCTGCTGAAGGAAAAGGAAGCCGTGCTCGTTTCCCACTATTATGTCGACGCCGACCTGCAGGACCTGGCCGAGGAAACCGGCGGCTGCGTCTCCGATTCGCTGGAGATGGCGCGCTTCGGCCGCGACCATCCGGCCAAGACGCTGGTGGTGGCCGGCGTGCGCTTCATGGGCGAGACCGCCAAGATCCTCAGCCCCGAGAAGCGCATTTTGATGCCGGACCTGGACGCGACCTGCTCGCTGGACCTGGGGTGCCCGGCCGATGAGTTCACCGCCTTCTGCGACGCCCATCCGGACCGCACGGTGGTGGTGTACGCCAACACCAGCGCCGCCGTCAAGGCGCGCGCCGACTGGATGGTGACCTCGTCGATCGGCCTGGACATCGTCAAGCACCTGCACGAGCAGGGCAAGAAAATCCTATGGGCGCCGGACAAGCACCTGGGCTCCTACATCCAGCAGCAGACCGGCGCCGACATGCTGCTGTGGCAGGGCTCCTGCCTGGTGCATGACGAGTTCAAGGGCATCGAACTCGATCTGCTGAAGGCCGAGTATCCGAACGCCAAGGTGCTGGTGCATCCCGAATCGCCGGCCAATGTGGTGGCGCTGGCGGACGTGGTCGGCTCGACCACGCAGATCATCAACGCCGCAGTCGAGTCGGACGCCGATACCTTCATCGTCGCCACCGACAACGGCATCCTGCACAAGATGCGCGCCGCCGCGCCGGGCAAGCGTTTCATCGAGGCGCCGACCGCCGGCAACAGCGCCAGCTGCAAGAGCTGCGCGCATTGCCCGTGGATGGCGATGAACGGCCTGCAGAACCTGGCCGACGTGCTGGAAAAAATGGATGGCGCCAACGAGATCCATGTGGATTCGGAAATCGGCAAGCAGGCGGTGACTTCCATCAACCGCATGCTGGATTTCGCGGCAGCCAAGAAGGCCAAGGTGCAGCCCGGCGCTGACCTGGCAAAAGAAGCTAAACTGTTTTCGGGAATCGGTCCGGCATGAGTACCTTAGTCAACACCTTTGCGCCTTTCGACGACGCGCTGAAGTCGGCCTTTGAAGGCAACCTGCTGGCGGCCCTGCTGGAAGACGTGGGCAGCGGCGACCTGACCGGCCTGCTGGTGCCCGATGGCGGCCGCGCCACCGCGCGCGTGATCGTGCGCGAGGACGCGGTGCTGTGCGGCGCGCCGTGGTTCGAAGGCATCATGAACTGCATGCAGGCCGGCATCGAGATCGACTGGCAGTATGCCGAGGGCGATCTGATGAAGGCCGACAGCCTGGTCTGCACCATCCAGGGCCCGGCGCGTGCGCTGCTGACGGCGGAACGCGCGGCGCTCAATTTCCTGCAGCTGCTGTCGGGCGTTGCGACCGCGACCCGCAAGTATGTCGATGTGATCGCCGGCACCCGCGCGGCCATCCTCGATACGCGCAAGACCATGCCTGGCCTGCGCCTGGCGCAGAAGTACGCGGTGCGCGTGGGCGGCGGGCAGAACCAGCGCCTGGCGCTATACGACGGCATCCTGATCAAGGAAAACCATATCGCGGCGGCCGGCGGCGTCACCGCCGCGGTGCTGGCGGCCAAGCGCCTGGACAAGGGCGTGACGATCCAGGTCGAGGTGGAGAGCATCGCCGAGCTGGAGGAGGCCCTGGCGGCCGACGCCGCGTCCATCCTGCTGGATAACTTCAGCCTCGACATGATGCGCGAGGCGGTGCGGCTCAACGCCGGCCGCGCCTTGCTGGAAGCGTCCGGCGGCATCAACTTCGAGACCGTGCGGGCCATCGCGGAAACCGGCGTGGACCGCATCTCCATCGGCAGCCTGACCAAGGACGTGCGCGCAACGGACTACTCCCTGCGCATCGTCGGCTAAGGTCATCACTGAAAAATTCATCTAATTTCATTAATATTATTAATTAAGAATGACTTAAATATAATATAATCGCTCCTGTTATTTTTTTAACCACTAACGACAGGAGCGAATTCGATGAAATTGCAATTTTTGGCGGGTGTTGTGGCGCTGGGCCTGGCTGGCTTGGCGCATGCGGATGGTTTCGTCAACGGTAACTTCGAGGCTGGCACGACCGCCGGCTGGACGACCGGCGGCGGTGACCGTTCCTACACCAACAACGCCAGCATACTGCCTTCCCAATTCCTGCCAGGCGGCAGCCTGAACCAGGACAGCGGCTCCCGTGGCGCCGTGATCGATGGCAGCTACGTCGATCCCAACCTGGGCTCGCTGATCGGGACGACCGTGTACAGCGGCAAATATGCCTATCGCGCGGAAGATACGATCTCCGGCGGCCTGGCGACGGTCATCAGCCAGAAGGTCAGCAACTACACCGAGGCGAACATCTATTTCGCCTGGAAAGCAGTGTTGGAGAATGGCGGCCACGTTGAAGACGAATCGGCGCTGATGATGTTGACTTTGACTGACGACACCACCGGCAAATTGCTGATCAATCGCAGCTACAACGCGGGTTACACCGGTGGCGGCGTGGACAGCCGTTTCGCCAGCCATGGCGACCTGTTCTACACGCCTAACTGGCAGGTGGAACAATTGAGCATCGACCAATCCTTGTCTGGCCACAGCTTCACGCTGTCGCTGCTGGCGGCCGACTGCCAGCCGACCGCACACACCGGCTACGCCTACCTGGACGGCTTCGGTTCGGTCTCCCCACCTGTGCCTGAACCTACCACCTATGGCATGATGCTGGCCGGGCTGGGCCTGCTGGGCTACATGGTTCGCCGTAAGAAATCGGCTTAAGCTGCCTGGTGCTGCTGGGCGGTGCTAGGGGGCTATGCTCTTGCGCATCTTTGCCAGCGGCACCTTGATGTCGCCGGGCAGTGTAATTTCGAATCGTTCGACCAGCGTAAAGCCGCATGCCAGGTACAGGGGCACGCCTGGCATGGTGGCGGCCAGTTCCAGCGTATGGAAACCGCCGGCTGACGCGGCGTCGCTGCAGTGGGTCAGCAGCAAGCGGCCCAGGCCCTGCCGGGCCGCCGACGGATCGACGAAAAAGGCGCGGATCCGCGCCGCTTCCGCGGCCGGATCGAGCAGCGGATCGGCGCCTTGCTTGGCGCGGTCGGCGCCGAACAGCGTGCTGCGCTTGCTCCAGCCGCCGCAGGCCACCAACTCCCCATGCTTTTCAATCAGAAAATAGGTCTGGTCTGCGACCAGTTGGCTGTCCACGCCGAACACGTGGCGCGTGACGGCCTCGGCTTGCTCCTTGGTGTAGAAGCCATCGCTCAACTCGATCCCCGAGCGCGCGATCAGCGCCTCCATCGCGGGGATGTCGGCTGGCTGGGCTGCGCGCACGGTGATCATTGTTTGCGGCGGGACGGCGTCAGGATGCTTGGCAGGGCTTTCGGCAGCGTCTCCGGATAGTCGCGGCTGAAGTGCAGGCCGCGGCTTTCGTGGCGCTGCAAGGCGCTGTTGACGATCAGGTTGGCCACGTCGACCAGGTTGCGCAGCTCCAGCAGGTCGTGCGTGATGCGGAAGTTCTGGTAGTACTCGTCGATCTCTTCCTTCAGCAGCGCGATGCGGTGCTGGGCGCGCTCCAGCCGCTTGGTGGTGCGCACGATGCCGACGTAGTTCCACATGAAGCGGCGCAGCTCGTCCCAGTTGTGGGCAATGACCACTTCCTCGTCTGCGTCGGTGACACGGCTTTCGTCCCAGTCCGGCAGGTAGGGCACTTCGCCGGGGGCCTTGGCGGCGATGTCGGTGGCGCAGGCGCGGCCGATCACCACGCATTCAAGCAGCGAGTTGCTGGCCAGGCGGTTGGCGCCGTGCAGGCCGGTGCAAGCGGTCTCGCCCACGGCGTACAGGCCGGGCAGGTCGGTGCGGCCTTGCAGGTCGGTGACCACGCCGCCGCAGGTGTAGTGCGCGGCCGGCACGATCGGGATGGGCTGCTTGGTGATGTCGATGCCCAGTTCCAGGCAGCGCGCGTAGATGGTGGGGAAGTGTTCGATCAGGAACTCGGCCGGCTTGTGGCTGATGTCCAGGTGCACGTAGTCGAGGCCGCGTTTCTTGATCTCGAAGTCGATGGCGCGCGCCACCACGTCGCGCGGCGCCAGTTCGGCGCGCTCGTCGTGGGCCAGCATGAAGCGGGTGCCGGCGGCGGCGCCTGCTTCCGGAGGCAGCTTGAGCAGGCCGCCTTCGCCGCGGATCGCCTCGGTGATCAGGAAGGACTTGGCGTACGGGTGGTACAGGCAGGTCGGGTGGAACTGGATGAATTCCATGTTCGACACGCGGCAGCCGGCGCGCCAGGCCATGGCGATGCCGTCGCCGCTGGCGGTGTCGGGATTGGTGGTGTACAGGTAGACCTTGCCGGCGCCGCCGGTGGCCATCACGGTGTGCTCGGCGGCGAAGGTCAGCACCTGGCCGGTCTTCTCGTCCTGCACGTAGAGGCCGTAGCACTTGGGCTGGGCGTTGCCTTTTTTGACAGGATGCAGCTTGTCGGAGGTGATCAGGTCGATCGCGCAGTGGTGCTCGAACAGGCTGATGTTCGGGTGGGCGCGGACTTTTTCCTCCAGCGTCACCTGCACGGCGTGGCCGGTGGCGTCGGCCGCGTGGATGATGCGGCGCTGGCTGTGGCCGCCTTCGCGGGTCAGGTGGAAGCCCAGTTCGGCTGTGTCGTCGCGGGTGAAGGGCACGCCTTGTTCGATCAGCCATTCGATCGCCTCGCGGCCGTGCTCGACGATGTAGCGCGTGGCGCCCTCGTCGCACAGGCCGCCGCCGGCGACCAGCGTGTCGTCGATGTGCTGGGTGTGGCTGTCGCCCGAATCGAGCACGGCGGCGATGCCGCCCTGGGCCCAGTTGCTGGCGCCGTCCTTCAGGGCTCGCTTGGAAATGATCGCGACTGTGCGCGTTTCGGCCAGGTGGAGGGCGACCGACAGGCCGGCCAGTCCGCTGCCGACAATTGCAACATCAAATTTCATGATTACGTTTGAATGCGGTAAGGAACCATGACTATAGACCATTTGTCATGAACGCGTCATATCCGTCTGATTTTCCGCGATTTCGGGCCTGAACCGAGCAGCCGATTGTGGCCGCTCAAGACGCAGCTGCCGGGTGTTGGCGATGATCGGAACTACACCGCCGTTTGGTGCCGGGGAGCGGATCGTGATCAGGATATTCCACCATTATGTGTCGAAGATGGGCTTCATGCTGTTGCTGCTGGAGCTGCTTGTGCTGTTGACGGCGGCCGTGGCCAGCGCGCCCTTGTGGCTCAAGGGCCGGCATGGCGGCGCCGACCAGCTGTACCTGCCGGCGCTGGCGTTCGCGCTGGTGATGGTGCTGAGCATGGGCACGCTCGGCATGTACCAGCATAATCAGTCGCGCGAGGACATCAAGAACACCTTGCTGCGCATCCTGCCGTCGTTCGTGCTGGGCTTTTGCCTGATGAATTTGTTGTCGAGCATGCTCCCCGGCCTGCCGTTCGGGCGGGTGGGCAGCGTGGTGTTCGTGCTGGGCGGGGCGGCGGTGCTGCTGGCGCGGCTGGTGGTGTTCACGTCGGCCCAGTCGAGCATGATGGAGCAGCGGCTGATCGTCATCGGCGACGGCGCCACGGCGCGCGAGTGCCTGGAGCTTGGCGCCAGCAGTGTCGGTTTTCATGCGTTCAAGGTGGTGGGTTTTGTGCCGGTGTCCGGCGAGGTATCCTGCGTGCCGGCCACGATGCTGCTGCCGGCGGACTTGTCCCTGCTGTCGCTGGCGCGGCGCTATGCGATCGATGAGATTGTCGTGTCGGTCGGCGACCGGCGCAACGGCGCGTTTCCGGTGCGGCAGTTGCTTGAATGCGCGCTGGGCGGCGTGCAGGTCACCGACGCCGCCACCTTTTTCGAGCGGGAGGCCTGCCAGATCCGCGTCGATTCGCTGCAGCCCAGTTATTTGATCTTCGGCGGTGGATTCGACCAGAGCCTGCTGCGGGCGGCCGTCAAGCGGGCCTTCGACCTGGTGGCCAGCGGCGCGATCTGCGTGGCGGCGCTGCCGGTGATGCTGCTGACGGCGCTGGCGATCCGCATCGAGGACGGCGGCCCGGTGTTCTACCAGCAGGAGCGGGTCGGGCGCGACAACCGCCGCTTCAAGGTATTGAAGTTCCGCAGCATGCGGCTGGACGCCGAGCAGGACGGCAAGCCGAAATGGGCGGCGCTGGACGACCCGCGCGTGACCGCCGTCGGCCACTGGATACGCAAGCTGCGCATCGACGAGTTGCCGCAGATGCTCAATGTGTTCAAGGGCGAGATGAGTTTTGTCGGTCCGCGCCCGGAGCGCGCGTATTTTGTCGACCAGCTGTGCGGCCAGATCGCCTACTACAACGTGCGGCACAGCATCAAGCCCGGCATCACCGGACTGGCGCAGGTGCGCTACAGCTACGGCGCCTCGGTGGACGATGCGCAGCGCAAGCTGCAATACGATCTGTACTACGTGAAGAACAACAGCCTGTTCCTCGATTTGCTGATCCTGATCGACACGGTGCAAGTGGTGTTGTTTGGAAAAGGCGGGCGCTGATGTCGTGGACGCTGGTGGCCGGTTACAGCTACGGGCTGGCAGCGCTGGCGTTCGCGGCATTGGCGGCGCTGCTGCTGCGCGGCGGCTGGCGCGCGCGCGGGCATGCGGGGGCGTTTGGCGCGGCATGCCTTGCGA